>JBAUHS010000124.1:0-7198 GCA_049680405.1 Salaquimonas sp.
CCGCCGTCAATTTTTACATCCGCCTTATAGGTCAGATCCGCCGTGACAACGGTTCCGTTTTTGATGACTGTGGTCATGGGTTATCTCCTGTAACTATCTCCGCCGTTTCAACCACTGCATGGAACAACACTTCTGCGCCGGCAGTCGACCACTCTTTCGAAATCTCTTCTGCCTCATTGTGCGATAGTCCATCCACGCAAGGGCACATCACCATCGCCGTTGGCGCAACGCGGTTGACCCAGCAGGCATCATGGCCCGCGCCGGAAATGATATCCATATGCGAGTAGCCTAATCGTTCCGCCGCATCGCGGATGGCCTTGACGCAGTTCTTGTCAAATTCCGGTGGATCAAACTGGCCGACAATCTCTGCGGAAAAATCAACACCCAGATCCGCACAGAGTTTCGGCGCTTCTGCCATTAGCCTATCGACCATGCCTTTCAGCGTATCAATCTCATGGCTGCGGAAGTCGACAGTGAAGACGACCTTGCCCGGAATAATGTTTCGCGAGTTTGGATAGACATCCACATGGCCAATCGCGCCAACTGCATTAGGGGCATTGTCCATGGCAATCGTGTGAACCAGTTCGGTGATTTGTGCCAATCCGCGTCCGGCATTCTTGCGCATCGGCATCGGTGTTGATCCCGTATGGCTTTCTTTGCCGGTTACTGTGCATTCAATCCAGCGCAGGCCCTGGCCATGAGTGACAACGCCAATATCCTTGCCTTCGGCTTCCAAGATAGGGCCTTGCTCAATATGCAATTCGAAGAAGGCATGCATCTTGCGGGCGCCAACTTCTTCGTCGCCTCTCCAGCCAATCCGCTCCAATTCATCGCCAAACTTCAGGCCCTTGGCATCTTCCTTGTCATAGGCCCATTCCTGGGTAAAAATACCTGCAAAGACGCCTGATGCCATCATGGCGGGGGCAAATCGTGTACCTTCCTCATTGGTCCAATTGGTCACGACAATAGGATGTTTGGTCTTGATGTTGAGATCGTTCAGCGTGCGGATAATTTCGAGGCCCGCCAAAACGCCCAACACGCCGTCATAGCGCCCGCCCGTTGGTTGGGTATCAAGGTGGGAACCCACATAAACGGGCAGGGCATCAGGGTCGGTACCTTCGCGGCGCATGAACATGGTGCCCATCTGGTCTACGCCCATTACACAGCCGGCATCTTCGCACCATTTGCGAAACAGATGACGGCCTTCATTGTCCTCATCCGTTACAGTTTGACGGTTGGACCCGCCAGCGATGCCAGGGCCGATCTTGGCGATCTCATGGATTGAATCCCAAAGCCGATCCCCATTAATCCGCAGGTTTTCACCAGGTGCTGCCATTTTGCCACTCCAAAGAAATTTTACCGATTGGTAAAGATTACAGGTTCCTGATAGACTCTCAAGAAAAAAATATGACAATTGCACCCCATTTTGTGTGAAAGTACAACCATCAAAAATTCTGAGGTCACGGTCTTGAACCAACCACGAGCAGCTCAAACCAAACGGAAAACGCGGATTCAGGCCGAAAAGGAGAAATTGATCCTTGAGGCGGCATTAGAAGTGTTTGCCAATCACGGGTTTAGGGGCTCGACGATTGATCAAATCGCCGATGAAGCGGGCATGTCGAAGCCAAACCTTCTTTATTATTTTCCGACGAAAGAGGCGATCCATCGCCTTTTGATTGATGAAATTCTGGACACTTGGCTGGATCCACTGCGCGATATTGACCCTGAAGGCGAACCCTTTAGCGAAATTAGAAGTTATATCCGCCGAAAACTGGAAATGTCCCGGGATTTTCCGCGTGAGTCACGCCTGTTTGCGAATGAGATTTTGCAAGGAGCGCCCCGTATCCAGGAAGAACTGCAGGATTTGAAAAATCTGGTGGATGAAAAAGCCAAGGTTTTTGAGACTTGGATAAAAGCCGGAAAACTGGGGAAATTTGACCCCTATCATATGCTGTTTTCGATATGGGCAACGACCCAGCATTATGCGGATTTTGATGTTCAGGTGCAGGCGGTTTTGGGTGGAAAGCTATCGGGTGAGGGCAGATTTGAAGATGCGGCGCGTTTTCTGGAACAGTTGTTTGTCGGAGGGTTGAAGCCCTGATTTTGGCTCAGGCATCGGGCGCAAACGCTATGATTGCCAAAGCGAGTGCTGTTACCAACGCTCCTGCTAGTACAGCAAGTCCTGCCCAGCCATTGCCGATTACGCCTTCAATGAGGATAATAAAGCTCGGCGTAAGATAGCCGTAAGCCATCACTTTGGAAGCGGGCAAGCGAACGGCTGCAAATTGCAGGAGAAAGAATGTTCCAGCGGTTGTAAACGTGCCAAGATAGGCAACGCCTATCCACACAATAGTGGGAAGCTGGGTCCAGTCTGTGTTCAGGATATCACGCGCTCCGGCGAGACTGATCCAGAGAAAAATCGCAATTAGTGTAAATAGGGCAAAGAGAATAGTCGGTTCCCCGCGATTGAATTTACGTAACAGGGGCGTATAGGCCGCATGGCAGGCACAGCCGATGAAATAGATCGCTTCGCCCTTGCCGATATTGAACCTCAATATAGCTTCAACATCCCCGCGAAAAATCACCCATATAGCTCCCAAAGCCGCGACGATCAGGCTGACAATAACAATGGGCTTTGTTGTCTGCCGCAGAAAGAGCCATCCAAATCCCGCACTCATCAGCGGGATAAGGGTAAAGACAGCGCCGGTTGAAACGGGTGATGCTATCTGCAGGGCAGCAAACATCAAAACAAAGTAGATGGCCATCAATGCCCCGAGAATGGCAAAGCGCCAGGGAGAAACCGGAATTGATGGCGCAACGCGATAGATGGTCACTGATACGGTGAGCATCACCAAACTGCCTACCAGAAACCGGATTGAGTTCAGCGCTGCCGGTTCGATGTGAGGGCCTGTCAAACTGCCGATCGAGAAAGAGCCTGCAATAAGCGCTGCAAACAACAGCATTGCAAGATGGCCAAGAAGTTTCTCACTACCGATGGCCATATATTTGTTCTGGTTTGAATGCGATTGGGTCAAGACAGCGTTTCAGCTTTCGAAAAAAGGGTGGGGAAACAGTAATTCATTACCTTAACCCCACCCCTTACTCGGGAGGAAACAGAAAATCTATTCAGCAGCCACTTTTGACGGATTGTTTGGATGTTCCGTCCAGTTCGAATACTTCTTGAGAACCTTTTTCTTGGTGCGTTTATCAATAGTTCCAGCGGCCAGCGGCTCCATCGTGATGCAGTTGTCGACCGGACAAACATTGACGCAAAGGTTACAGCCGACGCATTCTTCCTCGATCACTTCGAAATGCCGTGCGCCGTCCAGCAAGGATGTAATCGCCTGATGGGAAGTGTCTTCGCAAGCGATATGACAGCGACCGCATTTGATGCAGGAGTCCTGATTGATCTTCGCCTTGGCGACGTAATTGAGGTTCAAATACTGCCAGTCTGTCACATTTGGTACAGCCCGTGCTATAACATCATCCAGCGTTTTGTGTCCTTGCTCGTCCATCCAATTGCTCAGACCCGCAATCATTTCTTCCACGATTTTGAAACCATAGGTCATGGCGGCTGTGCAGACCTGAACATTACCTGCCCCGAGAGCCAGAAACTCTGCCGCATCACGCCAGGTGGTTACACCGCCAATGCCTGAAATCGGCATGCCCCGTGTTTCCGCATCGCGGGCTATTTCAGCCACCATGTTAAGAGCAATCGGTTTGACCGCAGGGCCGCAATAGCCGCCATGAGAGCCTTTTCCATCAATGGAAGGTTCCGGCGAAAAGTTGTCGAGATTGACAGAGGTGATCGATGAAATCGTATTGATTAGCGAAACGGCATCCGCTCCGCCTGATTTAGCCGCTCGGGCAGGGTAACGGATGTCGGTGATATTTGGGGTGAGTTTCACGATTACCGGCATGCGGGTGTTTGCCTTGCACCACCGTGCAACCATTTCAATATACTCAGGCACTTGGCCAACAGCAGCGCCCATTCCGCGCTCGCTCATGCCATGAGGGCACCCGAAGTTAAGTTCAATCCCATCTGCACCAGTTTCCTCAACCAAAGGAAGGATGGCTTTCCAAGAGGCCTCTTCACAAGGCACCATGATTGAGACAATCATTGCTCGGTCGGGCCAGTCTTTCTTGACTTGTTTTATTTCCCGAAGATTAGTTTGCAGGTCCCGGTCTGTGATCAGTTCGATATTGTTGAGGCCAAGCAGACGGCGGTCAGCGCCCCAAATTGCGCCATAGCGTGGGCCATTTACGTTGACGATTGGCGGGCCTTCTTCTCCTAGTGTTTTCCAAACCACTCCGCCCCATCCGGCCTTGAAGGCACGTTCCACATTATAGGCCTTGTCAGTGGGAGGCGCCGAAGCCAGCCAAAAAGGATTGGGTGATTTAATGCCGACGAAATTATTGCGTATGTCTGCCATATCGTGTTCCTAACCCATCAACGTCTTGTGAATGCTCATGGCCGCATCGCGCCCTTGGGCGACAGCAGTAACCGTTAAATCTTCACCGTGATTGGTGCAGTCGCCACCCGCCCAAACGTCTTTCAATGAAGTTTTCCCCTCCGCGTCAGTCTTGATACGGCCGTTGTCGAGCGAAATCGTATTCTTGGCTCCCTCAAGATCAACATCTGCCATGTTCTGTCCGATAGCAGTGAAAATTTGGTCTGCTTCCAGTTTGATTGTTTTCCCGCTTCCAGCAAGTTTCCCTTTTTTCAACTCGGTATATTCCAGCTCAATTCCAGTTACCCTGCCTTTGGAAGACCTGATTTTTTTCGGTTGCAACCAGTGGCGGATACTCACCCCTTTTGAAGTGGCAAGTTCCTGTTCAAAGGGAGAAGCGTTCATATCTTCCTGGCCGCGCCGATAGCAGATGGTTACTTCTTCGGCGCCGAGCAATTTAGCCTGAACCGCGCAATCTATTGCGGTCATCCCGCCGCCGATCACGACAATCTTTCGACCAACAGCGATTTTGCCCTTGCTTTTGGCCTGACGAAGTTTCGAGATAAACTCGACGGCATTTTCCAGGCCTTCCGGTTCCTTCTTTCCAAGGCCAAGATCATTGACGTTGGACAAGCCAATAGCGAGAAAAACCGCATCAAATTTCGATTGCAATTCACCAATGGTAAAGTGTTTGCCAAGCTTCTGCCCATAAGCGATATCGATGCCGCCGATATCTGTTATATAATCCACCTCACGCTGGGCGAAGTCATTAACGGTCTTGTAGGTGGCGATGCCAAACTCGTTCAGGCCACCCGGTTTCTTTCTTCCGTCAAAAACAGAAATATCGTGGCCAAGGACTGCAAGCCGATGGGCGCAGGCAAGCCCCGCTGGTCCAGCTCCTACAATAGCGATTTTCTTGCCTGTTGATTTAGCTCGCTCATAAAATTGTTTGTTTTGCCGCATCGCCTCATCAGTGGCATAGCGCTGAAGTTGGCCAATTTTTACTGGTTTGCCTTCTGCGAGCTCCCGCACACAAGCCTGTTCGCACAATGTTTCGGTCGGGCATACCCTCGCGCACATTCCGCCAAAAATATTCTGGTCAAAAATGGTTTTTGCAGCACCGATGCTGTTGCCTGTAGAGATTTGGCGGATAAATAGTGGGATATCAATTTCCGTCGGACACGCCGTGACGCATGGCGCATCATAGCAAAAATAGCAACGGTCGGAGGCTACGAGCGCTTCATGAGAATCGAGCAAAGGATGCAGGTCGGAGAAATTTTCGCTCAGCGTTGAGTCGTCAATTCGACCAGGTACAATCCCGTCTTTCAGATGTTTGCCAGCCATCAAGAATCTCCCAATCCAAATGCTCCATCATTGAATGGCAGATATCAAAAACACCCACCATCAAGCATTTGCATTAAATTCTGGAAAAGGAAGCTTGGCAAGAAAAAAATTTATCATTTGGTAAAAAAATGAATTTTCATCATGCGATTCGATCAGTTTTTGTGTTTGGTGAGGACGAACAGATCTTTCAGCATTTCATCAACTTGAATGTTCGATTTGGATTGTAGAGGCTCTTTCAGAATCTTGAAAATTGCGTCTATTGCATCAACAGAAATACCGCTCCATTTCTGATTGGCGTAAGCCTTAGCTTTTTTCGAACGTGGCTTCAGACCTGCAATCAACATTCTTGGAGTGTATTTTGCCCATCCGAGGAATGGTGACAAAGGTGCAGCCTCAAGTTTGAATGTATCAATATCGTCGAGAATGATTTCGCTAACAAGTTTTCCTTCCAGATTTGAAAAGAACGCTTCTTTTGCCTGCATGTCTCGTTGTGATACTTGCTGGTTTTCAACCAAATCGATCATGGCTTGTTTCAGGCTTTGAGCATCCTGCACGATAGGCGCAAAGGCTTTCATCACTTCTGTATCATGGTGATTGTCCGGATAAGGAGCATACATGATATGGGCTTTGCCCATGATCTCCGCTTCAATTCCTGTAGTGCAGCCGTGGTGCAAAAGACAGTCTGAACCCAAAATCCAGGCAGAGGCAGCACCTTGAGAAATCACCTCGCAATTTTCAAGTTTTCCGACAGCGTCCTGCCAGAATTCTATGGATTCTGAAGGGTGAGGCCGAATGATCAATTTGTGATCAGGAAACCAGTTTTTCACTTGTGGGAGGATGTTGATAAACGCTTCCAGATTGACCCGGCCTTCGGCAAACAGCCGCTCGAATTCTTTCTGCGTTTGCGAATAGGCTGATGTCTGGCCGCGCAATTGCTTGCGAACAAAACTTTCCCCGCGAGCATGAACAATCCCGCCGAAATTAGAGCAAAATAAAATATATCTGCCGTACTTGTTCTTCAGCTTTGCGACGTCATCTTGATAAAGAGATTGCAATTCCTTGCGCCAGGTGTCCGTGCGAGGCAGACCGCTAACTACGAATTTTGAAGCGTGATTAGGATATTCTTTGACGGCTTGTTGGCGCAGTTGGGCAGATATGCAATACCAGCGCTCGGCGCAATTGAGTGTTTCATCAGAAAGACGCACACCCAAAAACATATCAGGCGAGCCATAAAACCCAGTACTTTCCTCATCCATAACGGCAATCGAATGCCCAAGACGCTTGAACCGTTGTGGTTTGCCATGGCGGGCCAGACCAAGACTTTTGTCATAAATCACACCTTTGGGCAAATAACCTGCAAGGCGCCTGACAACGGTGTCCTTGCCCAGAATTACATTATACCC
>JBAUHS010000125.1:0-4405 GCA_049680405.1 Salaquimonas sp.
AGGCTCGGAAACGAGCGGGCGAGATTGCCGATGAAGCAGAGGCCTTCCTGGAGCCATTTGGTGACAGGGCAGAGGTGCTGAAGCAATGCGCCAGATATATTGTTGAACGGGGAAAGTGACGGGCAGCTTTATGGTCCGGTGCAAACGCCGCCCCTATCAGTCTGTGCAATTGCTGCAGTCTTGATCAGGTCCATCCGGCTTAATAAATAGGCGCTATAGGTATCGGTCCAGCGGTCATAAATTTCCTGAATGGGTATTCCTCAATACAAGCTTTGGCAGATCAGAAATCGAAACTACTTAATAACCGCTGAATAAGGCCATAATTTCCGTCTTTTACAAGACGAAAACCGAGGTAATCCGGTGGTGCGCCGACAGAGCATCCGCCCCCTTTTGCGTCCTGGATAAAATAGGTGATGTAGGCTCTATGTTGTCCGGCAACAATACGTATACCGCAATTTTCAGTCTTACCAATTTCGTTTTCATCCACATCCATGCGAGTGCGTTCATAGCAACTGTTTGTCCATTCCCATATATTGCCTGACATGTCATAAATTTCATGTTCGTTCGCTCCATAGGATCCCGGCGGCTTGATCAACGGGTCGGATCCGGTTTCAAGATCAGCATATTTTTCATATTTGGCGAGCCATCTTGCTGCTGGGTTCTCCCGATCAGGCTTCACATTAATGGCGTCATCAATAAAACGGCTCCCGGCGGCATAGGCCCATTCCTGATCGCTTGGCAGCCGCCAGTTCGCTTTCGTCTTTCTGCTGAGCCAACGGGCATAATTTGTCGCGTCCTGATAATTGACTCCCGTGACAGGAAGTTGCCCGTCATGACGGCCATGATTGCGGTACTCAGCACATTCGCCTTCTGCAACGCATAATTCATAGTCTCCAACTTTTACCTGATATTTCATGATTTCTAATGGTGTTTTGAAAACTGTGTTTTCCATCGGTGCATTGACCGGATAACCGTCCTTCAGATATTCGCCTGATTTGCGATAGTCAAAACTCCCCGGGCCAACCGTAACTGTTTCCGATATGAATAGGTCTGGAGTTTGGGCAAGACCAGCAGGCGAAAAATCTGATAAAACCAGCGCTGAAAACAAGATAAGAAGTGAATTTTTGTCGACGGTTTTCATTTCGCTTACCTGTAAAAAAAGCCCGGCAAGGGAATTGCCGGGCCGGCTATTTCTGGGATTATGGCAAGGCTTTCTTGCTTACATAGGCGGCATTCAACGCCACAGGAGCCGTCACCTGTGCCATCAGATCATTGTCCCACTCGCCCTCAACCACAACATGCGCTGTAGCTCCAAGATTGACTGCCTCAATCAGGTTGTGATTGACATAGGCATAGACCCCTGGCTGGAGGAATTTGTACAACGCGGCACCAGCAGAGCCGCCACGAATAAACCAGGTTTCAAGATCGCGTTCCGGTGGATTGTTGAATTTGCCGGTTTCCCAAACAAGATCGCCATGACCGCCAATCAAATGTGGACGGGTATCCCTGTTTGCCTGTGAGTGCACAATCAGCACTGTTTCTCCAACCTTGGATTTCAGCGCGTTGTCGCCTGTCAAAGCTCCTGCCCTTCCGTTGAAAACGACATGGGTGGGGATCAGACCATTCATTACTTCAAGTGTGTCGGAATAGGAGCTGCCCGGGTCTTCAAAGCGCATATATTCGCCATCAGCATCCTTTGGAATATAAAAGTCGTTTTCACCGATGTAAAAAACAGTGTCATATTTGACCGGTTTGTTTTCATGATCTTTGAGACCATCACGTGGAAGGATCATGATCGCTCCACTCATGCCGGAAACAACATGCCATGGGATCATCGGACCACCCGGGGCGCAGTGATAAACAAAGGTTCCAGGCCGTGTGGCTTTGAAGCGCAAGACGGTCATTTCTCCAGGATTGATCAACGTCAGCGAACCGCCGCCCAGACCTCCGGTGGCAGCGTGAAAATCGATATTGTGCGGCATGGAATTGCTATCGGGATTGATCAAGGTCAATTCAACATAGTCACCCTCGTGAACCACCATCAGTGGCCCAGGGACTGAGCCGTTGAAAGTCATCGCCTGAAGCATGGTTCCTTCGTCATCGATTTCGATTTCTTTCTCGATGATTTCCATTTCAAATTCGACAATGCAGGGTTCTTCTTTGGTCACCTGTTCATGCTCATGCACAAATGGAGGAGCAACAAGTTCAACCTTGCGGCGTTTAAATGTACTCAAATCGACAGTTTCCCCCACTGGGGTCATTGATTCCTCCGCAGCTGCCTGATGAATAAGAGCAGGCGCAGCCATAGTTGCGAAGACGGCGCTTTTCAGGGCGTTTCTACGTGTGATCATTTTCAATCTCCTTTGTGTCGTTTCTTGTTTTGAACTGATGTGAGGAGATTAGTGACATCGAAAATTCCTTCTTTGCGGGAGCGCAAACAAAAGGAAGTTCCTTCTTCTGTCTGTTTGCGCTCGCACAAAGAACGGATGCAGCCAGTGTATTAAGTTGAGAGCGATTGGAGTTTGAGATGCTGCTCAGGGATGAAAAATCAGACGAATTATCGCGAGATAAACCCATGGATATGTTGATGGCAGAAAATCCGCAGGTGATTGCTGTGCTGATAAAAAACAAGATGCATTGCGTCGGATGCCTACTTGCACCCTTTCACAACATAACGGACGCAGCATTTGAACACGAACTTGATGAAGATATTTTGCTCGATCAACTTAGAGACGCTCTGGCATCGAATTCCGTTTAAACGATACACAACAAATGCCGTGTTTATTCTTTCATCGAATTTGTAGAAACAAGCATCAGTTTGTGCCCCTCAACCAAAGTGATTTTTTGGCGACCACTTTTTACCCAACCCATTTCTTCCCAATTGCTCAAAAGCCTTGAAACTGTGTGAAGGGTCGTTCCGGTCATTTCAGAAATGTCCTGACGGGATATCGGAAAGTCGATCAAAATTCCTTCTTCGGTTTTTTTCCCCGTCTGATTGGCTAGTTTCAAAATGATATGAGCAACCCGCTGCTCCACTTTTTCGTTTGCAAGCGCCATCAGGCGGTCCTGGGTGTCAGCGAGCCGTTTGCCAACTGTTTGATAAGAGTTGGCAGCAAAGCCCGGATATCTGGAAATAACATCATCCCAAATCCGCGTAGGCCAAGCCAGGGAAATGCAGTCTACAGCGGCGATTGCGTTTGCCGGGTAAGTCTGTCTGCCGATGGCTTTCGCAATTCCGTACAACTCGCCTGAAGAAACATAACGGGCAATCATCTGCTCCCCATTGGGATTAATTTTCACGACGCGGATATGCCCATCAAGCAGCAGAAAAAAGAACCCGGCCTCTTCGCCTTCCCTGAAAATCGTCACGCCTTTTTCCCGGCGTTGAGAGACCGCCTGATCAAGTAGATCTTGCATATCCTCGATATCCATACCGGTAAATGGAGGCAAGTCGCTGATCAGTGAAACATCAAGGCGGTTCATATTACTCGATTAGTTTGCGCAATCGCAAAGAAGGCGGCGCTGTTTGGATTTACATGACACACGAGAACATAATCCAAACCGAAAGGAAACACTATGCGAAACATGATCCTCACTCTCACGCTCTTGGCCGCCACAAGTATGGCCGGATCAGCCTTTGCCGAAGAGTTTGAAATTAAAATGCTCAACAAGGGCGAAAACGGCGCAATGGTCTTTGAGCCTGACTTTGTAAAAGCGATGCCCGGAGACACCGTCAAATTTGTGCCCACTGATAAAGGTCATAATGTTGAAACCATAAAGGGCATGCTCCCAGAAGGTGTTGAAGCAGTGAAGACAAAGTTCGGAGATGAATATATCATGTCAGCGGAAACTGAAGGTGTTTACGGGATCAAATGTTCGCCGCACTATGGAATGGGCATGATTGCATTGATTAGCGTTGGTGGGCCGGTAAACCTGGAAGAAGCCAAAGCCGTCAAACAAAAAGGCAAAGCCAAAACACGCTTCGCAGAAGCCTTTACCAAACTTGAAATGGCAGTTGCAGCAACACCAACAACAAATTGAGTTGCAATTTTAACATTTACTATTGGGGCGGCTGATGCCGCCTCATTCGTCTCAACAGGTTCCGGCTGTTAGGGTCTGAAGCCATATCAGGGCTCTGTAATCATAGGCTACGGGTCCCGTCCGTTTGTGAATACATGATGCCTCTTAAATCATCCGCCAATTCTCGCTTTCATCCCTTCTATGGTCGCATCTGAGACCACGCGGATGCGTTCGAGTTTGGCGTAATCTTCATGGACAATGAAATAGAAGGAGCGGGTGAAGTTGATCTCGTCCTCAAGAACTTTTTGCAGTTGGGGATATTGCTGGGCCATGAAGTCATGGAGGATGCATACGCCACCATCGCGCAGGGTGGCTTCCATTTGTA
>JBAUHS010000126.1:0-5123 GCA_049680405.1 Salaquimonas sp.
TCGTTGATCGGTTAGTCAAAGAGGGACTGGTAGTCAGAAACTCGGTGCCAGGTGATAGGCGAGCATTGTCGGTAAAACTTACTGATCAAGGAAAAGCACAATTTCTAGATCAAGCGAATGAACATGAAAGTTGGCTAAATACACTTCTGTCGGAAATTTCAATGAAACAAGCCAAGCAAATCATCAAGATTCTTGATTCCAAGAAAGAAGGCCACTGACTAACTAACGGAGATTAATCCTTCTGGCGTAAAAAACAATTCTTGTTGCAGATCATCATCCCCTTTTTAGATATCAATGTGCAGAAATATTGAAGTTGGACATTCCAGGCACCGAGGCAGAACTGAAATGCTCCCCCTGCAAATGGGTGACGTCGGAGACTGTTGTTTCTTTAATTTCGAGATTTTGAAGTCGTGCATTCGCGATCAATCTCAAGTTTTGCCGATCAAGTGCTGACCGAAGAAAAGCATCGGAAGTTGAGTGACGTTTACCTGATAAAACTCCCGCAATATTGTCTTGTGGAACCGCTCAAAACTGCCATTGGTTCACGTTTACCGACGTTGACAGAGCGGGCGATACGCCAAATGGCAAAACTGCGAACAAAGTGACTTTGTACATCTTGGGTTGATGTTTATGTTACGACTCGGTTTCAAATGTCACAGCGATAATGAGGCAATTGGGGGTTGAAACTATATTCAGACATTGCCAATTGAATTGACATTTTAACCCACATTGCGGTTTGCCAATGTTTCCCTCGGTGAAACCCCAAACTGATTTCGGTAATCAATTGCAAAGCGTCCCAGGTGGGTGTAGCCAACATCAAACGCTACCGAACTAATCTGTATTTCTGCGGGCAAGGTTTGCAGCAGATAGTGCGCATGTTTCAATCGTTGCAGACGCAGGTACTTCATTGGAGAGCATCCAAAACGCTGCCGGAAACCCATTTGGAGACCACGCAGGCTGCATCCTGCTGCTTCGGCGATGTCTGAAACGGTTATGGCTTCGGCCAAGTTTTCCATTATGTAGGAACGCCCACGTTTAATCACCGCACTCGTTGGCACTGATTTGTGCGGCTTCAACATGTGGCTAATTGAACTGGAATGCGCCTCCAGGAGACCGCAAATCAATTCTTCTTCCAACAAGGATTGGTGTGCGTGCATGTTATTCCCAAATGCATAGCCATTTTGTGCGGCTATCACCGAGGCATGCAACTTCGAAACCCATTTTTTTATTTCTGGTGTGTCAAGCTTCATCTCAGGGTCAAAAATAGGTGGGTGATCGAGATGGTGATCCGTCAAAGCTTCGGCTGTTCTATGAAGGGTATCGCGATTAATCTGCAGTAGCAGCTTACGGCACCCATTGTCCCAGGACATTTTTGTTGCAAGCGTTGCATTCAGAACGGTAGCGGTCTTTGGCGTTGCAACAACTTCCTTCTTTCCGTTCTGAACCAAGGCGGCTCCGCTCAGTGGAATTTGGATTAGGTAAAAGCCTCCCAGCTCTCCAGGATCGATCGAAACATCGCAGCCATAGTGTAGATAGTTGAGAGACAACGACAGTCCGGCCGCGTGATTATGACGTGTTTCAAATTGCTTGAAAGATGATCCGGGGATTAATTTATGAGGACAAAATTTCTGTGAAACAATATGGCGAGCCTGCTCAATATCACTCGTGTGAAAAAGGCGGTGATTGCTTAGAGGCTCAGTCAACTTGTTTTGAAATCCAGACTGCATGACAATTTATTACAACACTTTCAGTTGGTTTCATAGCAAGTTCGGCTGAATCGATTTTTGCGTTTTTTGGATAAAGTTCCCGTTGAGAGGGTGGTACGCTCTCTTAAGTTAATGCGAATTTCGGGAGGAATAATAATGTCGCATGAACCTGGAGTAACAAAATCTTCAAGTGGATTAGAATCTAAATCCTGGAATGTTGTGGGGCATACCTACACACCTAAGGTACATTCAGACAATGTCATGATTTGGCATGCTGATATTCCGGCTGAGACATTCGTGCCGCCGCATATCCATCCAACACAAGATGAATGGATTTATATGCTGGAGGGCAATTTGGAGGTCGAATTCGGTCACGACAAGGGCAAACCAAGCCTGAGTAAAGCGGGCCCAGGAGATACCATTCGTATGCCACGCGGCATCGCCCATGGTATTTTCAATCGCTCCGGAAAAACGGCTACCTGCGTCTTTGGTGTTGCGCCATCCAGAAAGCTGTTTGACTTGTTTGGGGAATTGGACGGTGTAACCGATCCAGAAGAGCTTGTCCGTCTTTCTGCATTGCATGAAGTGGATTTCCTGCCGCCACCACCAGAAGCTGAATAGGAGGCGGACATGATTAACAGAAAAAACGTTGCGGTCATAGGCGGCGGCGTCTCGGGCCTTGCTGCGTCAAAGGCCTTTGACGAGCGGGGTCATCGAGTAACAGGCTTTGAACGCAGTCATGACTTTGGTGGGGTTTGGGAACTTTCCCGTTCATACCCCGATGTTCAGACGCAATCTCCCAAAGAGCTGTACTGCTATACTGACCACCCCATGCCGAAGGATTATCCTGAATGGCCAAAGGGGCCACAGGTACATGCATATCTTCATACCTATGCAGACAAGCATAAACTTCACCGTCTGTTCCGTCTAAATTCCGACATTCGGTCCATGGATCGGCGCAAAGACGGAAAGCCAGGTTGGACGCTGACAATTGAAGAAGCAGGTCGGGTCAGAACGGAAGATTTTGACTTCGTTGCAATTTGTACAGGTCAGTTTTCTCAAAAGAACATCATCACACACCCGGGACAGGATGACTTCGAAGCAACCGGTGGTAGCGTAATGCATTCTTCCGAATATACCGACCCTTCCATTGTTGAAGGTAAAGATGTGGTGGTCCTTGGCGGGTCAAAATCAGCAACTGATATCGCTGTGAACTGTGCAAACAGCGGCGCAAAATCAACCACGCTTGTATACCTTGAGCCTGTATGGCGCATTCCATATTTCATCGGCGGTATCAACTTCAAACGTCTTTTATATATGCGGGCTCAGGAGCAGCAATTCAATTCCTGGAACCGAACGCCGTTTGCAAAGTTTATTGGCGCTGTCACCAAACCATTGGTATGGGCTAATTTCCGAGGATTAGAGACAATGCTGAAATTGCAGCTTGGGCTCAAGAAATGGAATATGGTTCCCAAAATACCCATTGAAAAGGAAGTTTCCTGTTCTGTGCCAATTGTAACACCTGGACTGTTTGAAAGTTTCAAGGATGGAAAGGTGAAGCCAATACAAGGTACTTTTTCTTCCTTCAAGAAAGGCAAGGTTAACATTACGACCGGCGATGCTCTGAACTGTGATATTGCGATTCAGGCTGTTGGCTGGAAATTGGGTGTTCCGTATCTTCCTGCAAAATATCAGGAATTGCTCATTCAGTCAGATGGTCAATATCTGACCTATCGATTGGCGGTGAACCCGGATCTTCCCGATATGGGTTTCGTAGGGTTCAACTCCAGCTTCTGCACTGTTTTATCTGCTGAGATGATTGCCAACTGGCTTGTTCGGTATGCGGATGGTCAATTATCCAATCAGCCGACAGAACGAGAGATGCGCACTAATATGGACATGATGCTAGACTGGCGCCGCAATGAACGACCAGCTGCACAAATCTACGGGGGGCTTTGTTCGGCGCCATTCCACTTCAAGCATTTTGATGAATTGCTTGCTGATATGGGGGCGAAAAAGCACAAGCGGGCCAATCCACTGGCAGAACAATTCTCGTTCCCCAGTCATAAAGCTTACGGAGAGTATCTGGCTTCTACACCCCAGTATGTGGTGCAGTAGAAAGATGCTTCGAAAGATATCCTGCCATGATTGATTGGGATGACGCTTTTGCAAATATGGCGCATGTCCAGGGTTCCGAAAAATTGCCGGAATTCTGGGCATCACGCGCTGCGCGTTATCGTGAAGAACATAAGGCCATCGAACAGGATATTCCATATGGCTCCAGCGAAAGAGAAGTTTTCGATCTAGTGATGCCGGACACCAAACCCAAGGGTCTTGCCGTATTTGTTCACGGTGGCTTCTGGATGCGTCTTGATAAATCATATTGGACTGACCTGGCAGAAGGTGCCAGGGCTCAGGGGTGGGCAGTGTGTATTCCAAGTTACACTTTGACGCCCGAAGCGAGAATATTTGAAATTACCCGTCAAATTGCTGCATGCATCACCAAAGCCGCTGGTCGGATTGACGGCCCTGTTCGGCTGATAGGCCACTCCGCCGGGGGTCATCTTGTCACGAGAATGTTGTGTGATGACGTTTCCTTGGCTGATGAGGTGAGACAGCGAATTGAACACACGATCTCGCTGAGTGGGCTGCATGACCTGCGTCCACTACTACACACGAAAATGAATGAAACCCTGGGACTAACACTTGAAGAGGCAACACTTGAAAGTGCGGCATTGTCGCTACCCGTCGGACAACCACGATTGACCGCCTGGGTTGGCGGCGGTGAACGCCCGGAATTCATCCGACAGTCTCGTTTGATGGCAATAATGTGGAAAAGTTTCGATTGTGATACTCAACTAGCGATCGAGGATCAGCACAATCATTTCACGGTTTTGGAAGCCCTAAAGGATAAGAATTCTGATCTGGTAAAAGCATTTATCGGTTGATCGCCACAGGTATTTTCCAATTCGATTGAGAGGCAGAATCTACAGACATCTTCATTCTCGGACCCGTTGATACCTATCGTTGGGGAAAATTTGCTCCACCTCAACTTTTGACAAGTCAATTCTTCCTCACGTGTGATGTAACAAGTTACTCTTGGAAGGGCTACGCGATGATCCTTTCAGCAAGAACGAAGGCATCAGCCACTTATTTCAAGGGACGAAAATCTGCGTCGGAAATAACAAAGCCAACGAGTTCGCCATGAAACCAAAACAGCATGCTCCAAGCTCAGTGTCCGTTTTGAGTACAATACAACCATATGGTTTAGAAACCGCACCTAGTTCCATATTTCAATCATTTGACATGAAATAATTCTTTCACTTTCGTGATGACAGAACAAAATATCTGTGATTGGCTATGGGATAGAAGGCAATGGTATTTAACCGTTGCTTGAATTTATTGGAGGACTGAAAT
>JBAUHS010000127.1:0-9489 GCA_049680405.1 Salaquimonas sp.
AGTAGCTCCGGTATTAGTCTCTCAGTCAATATCTCGCAAAACCAATAATGCCCTCGGCATTGGGATAATGCTGCTTGGTATGTCGTTGTTTGCTGCTGTTGATGTTCAGGCCAAATATCTAACACACTCCATGCATCCCATTCAGGTGACATTTTTTCGTCAATTGGGATTACTGGTTGGCGTAATGTTTTTGCTGACTACCCAAGGAACCAGTATTCTGAAAACCCATAATCTGAAGCTGCAGATCACAAGAGGAGTCCTGGCCGCAGCATCAGCTACTCTGTTTATATTTGCTATTGCCTATGTACCGCTGGCGGATGCTGTAGCAGTCAGTTTTGCAGCTCCCTTCATGGTAACTATTCTTGGAGCCTGGATATTAAAGGAAAAAGTTGGCATTCGCCGTTGGGCTGCTGTTAGCGTTGGTTTCCTAGGTATGTTGATCGTTGTCAGACCTGGCATGGGTGTCGTTCATCCAGCAGCAATGTTGATCCTGGTCGCTGCAAGCTGTTTTGCACTTCGTCAAATTGTAAGCCGTTTTATCAGCGGTACTGACCGTATCCGAACAACAGTTTGTTACACGGCAATCGTCGCTACGGCTATATTGGTCGTTCCTGTGCTGCTTGTCTGGGAAATGCCACAAACCAATCTGGAAATCGGTTTGATGATCAGCATGGCTTTAATGGCGGGGATAGCTGAAACTTTGGTCATCAAGGCTCTGGAAATTGCAGAGTCGGTCGCCCTTGCTCCGGTTCATTATTCCTTGTTGATATGGGGAGTGATGTATGGATATCTGGTATTTGGCCAATTGCCGGATCAGTGGACATGGATCGGAGCATTGATCATCGTTGCCACAGGCCTTTACTCGATCCACCGCGAATGGGTGTTATCGAAAGCTAATAGGCAGCGGTCACAATAATTTCGACCAGCAATTCGGACCTTGCTAGTTTAGCCTCACCACAGGCTCTTGCAGGTGCGTGGCCGTCCGGTAGCCAGGCATCCCAAACCGAATTCATTTCGGCGAAATCTTTCATATCCGCCAGCCATATAATGGTCTGCAATAATTGTTCTTTGGATGACCCGGCTTCTGCAAGCAATGCCTCGATCTTTTCAATGCATTCGCGGGTCTGGTCAGCTATACTCGAACCAGGATTGCCGACCTGTCCTGCCAGGTAAACTGTCCCATTGTGTTTGACGATTTTACTCATGCGCTGATTTGTGTGGAGGCGTTCGATCATTGAAATTTCCCTGTATCAATCAAGAAGTGTTTTAATCATTTGGCTATCAGCAATGGCCAGTTCTTCTACCACATCAAAATGATGTCGATCTGACTGCTCAATATGCGTAATCCGCGCGCCAAGGCCATGCCAGGCTGTTGCCAACAAGAGATTTTGACGCACAAACTCCGAGCGCTCTGCCGCGCCTACCCAACAGGTCACGCGGGAGTTCGGCAAGGGTACTAGCAAGGCCGGGCTTTCAGCTTCCGCCTCTTTGTCACTCAGTTTCAATGTGTCATTGAGTTTTAAACAGCATAGGGGGCGCAGATCGGAGACCGGTGAGATCACCATTGTATGTACAATGCGGGACTGAACGCGTTTGGATAATGGTGACTTGTTGCAAATCATCCGCGCGACCAGATGACCACCGGCAGAATGGCCGACGAGGCGAATAGGGCCTTTGATGTTTCCGGCAACAAATTCTATGGCTTTCGCTATTTCTTTGGTGATGCCGCTAATTGAAATATCCGGGCACAGCGTGTAAGAAGGCATGGCTACAATCCAGCCTTTGTCCAGCGCACCCTTCGCCATGTGAGACCAATAGCTTTTATCAAAACGGTACCAATAACCGCCGTGGATAAAAACCATTAGTCCTTTGGGTTCATCTTCCGGATAAAAGATATCGACAAGGTTTCGCGTGCCTTGACCATAGGATAAATCAAAGGAAGCGCGGCCATCTTTCATGAGTGCTCTTCGGAAGCTTGCAGCCAGTTTCGGCCAGCGTTTAATAAAGCCTGCCGCATCAGGAATGTGATCGGCATTGGCATAAGCATCATCCCAGTCACTGATTTCATGAAACTGCATTGGGAGTCCTCTCCAGGGGGCTTTGGATCATAATTGCGAGTCTAAATACAACCCTAGCATCTCTAGTAATACAAGGACACAGCGTGCTTTGCTTCAGCGAAAAACAACCAGCGTTCGGCAAATAGTCCAGCCATCATTGACAGGAAACCCAAAGTCAGAAGGATCGCCGTTGCGCCCGTGGAAAGTGCGAGGAAGCAAAGAACCAGGGGCACGGCAAGACCAAGGACAAGGGAAATCACACGAAGCTTATTGGCATGCTTTCGACCGATCTGATGGACCATTTCCTTCGTCAGATAATTTTCGCCGGAATGGGGCTTTTCAAACAATTTCACTTTGCCCAAATGGCCAAGGCCTGTGGCTGTTCCGGTATCAGAGCCGGTTGCCGAAAAGCCGATACTTGCGGCCCGATTCCACCAGATGAACTTTGAAATCCAGGCAATCACCAACGCGATTGCAGCCAGAATGGGGGAAGGCAATCCCAACACCGAGTTTGATGTGCCAATTGCGCTTGCAAGAATGAGTCCTGAGGCCAAGGAAAAGGTCAGATAACACAGCGGTGTCAGGGCGCTATACCAATTGGGAACCGTTTTCAATTGAGCATAGATCATGGCGGTCGCATAGACCGTCAATGCAGCGAGGATAGAGATAATGAAACCCAGCCAGGCAAGTCGCATATCCATGAATGCCCAAAGCAGTGTGTAAATGCCAAAGAGCGTTAGTGTGAGAACGGCCAGGACGCCTTCGCGAGAAAGCCAGGAAGATTGCCATTGGGAGAAGGCCCGCCAAGCCCGTTCCGGATGGCCCAAGTGAAACGTGGACGAAACCAAACCAGCGGCTGTCAAGCCACCGGCCAACAGGCAAGAGAAGAAGATTGCCCACATGCCACTATGCATTGGCCAGCCAAGGCCAAGCAAAAATATCAATCCAAGGCCTGCGCCTGACGTTACGGTGAAAAATATTACGGAGACTGCGGGATGCATGAATTTATCCTAATTTCTCTAAGGCACGATCAATCCAACCCAACAGGCCTTCATTGACTTTTGGAGCAAATGCCGGCGCGAGTTCTCTTGGAGTTGAGGGATTGGTTTTTGGACGTGGTGGTAAATATTTGTTGACGGGCTTAGTATCCATTTCCGGCATCAGGTCCATTCCACCGCGTTCCAGTGTCATAATCGAAACGGCAGAATTGGGATCAGCAAAGTCGCCAAAATGGCGCGCATTGGCCGGGCAAGTGCGCACGCAAGCAGGCGTACGATCAACTTCCGGCAAATTGTCATTATAGATACGGTCAACGCATAATGTGCATTTTTTCATGACGTTTTCGACCGGGTCCATTTCCCTTGCGCCATAAGGGCAAGCCCAAGCGCACAAGCCGCATCCTATGCATTTGTCTTCTTCGACCAGAACAATCCCGTCTTCGGAACGCTTATAACTCGCGCCAGTTGGGCAAACCGTAACGCAGGGCGCGTCATCACAATGGAGGCAGGATTTTGGAAAATGTACAATCTGCGCGGGAGCATCTTCCGGTGTAATTTCGAAGGTATGAATACGGTTAAGCCACGCGCCTGTCGGGCTGTCGCCATAGGGGTCCGTATCTGCCAATGGGGCACCATATCCGCTCGTATTCCATTCCTTGCAGTTAACAACACAGGCATGGCATCCGACACAGACATCTAGGTCAATGACCAGACCAAGTTTCTTTTGGGTGGATTCAGGAAGGAGGGTCATTTCGTCCACTCCTTGCCATAGGTGAGGGGGCGGGCATCGTGTTTCACGGGGTTCTTCTGCTCATCATATTGTGGCTGGGACAATTCATCTCTGCTTTCTGCTTTTTCCACTCGCACACGCAGATCGAACCAAGCTGCCTGACCAGTGATCGGGTCAGAGTTGGACCATCGATGGCCATCGCCTTTTGGTGGCAGCAATTCATTGATAATGTGGTTGAGCAAGAAACCCTTGGTAGATTCTGGGGCTCCTGGTGAGAGTGACCAGGCTCCTTTGCGCTTGCCAATCGCGTTCCAGGTCCAAAGTGTTTTCGAGTTGACCGCCTTCATGCGGGCCACAGGAACCTTGATTTTTCCGTGACAGGAAATGATCCAGGCCCAATCACCGTCCTCAAGTCCTACCTCATCACAAATCTCTGTAGGGATATACATCGGGTTTGACCCGTGGATTTGGCGTAGCCAAGCGTTTTGCGAACCCCATGAGTGATACATGGCAGCAGGGCGCTGGGTCAAAGCATGATAGGGAAATTCATCCGTATCAATAGCAGTTCCTTCAAAAGGGGCATACCAGGTCGGTAGCGGGTCAAAACAGGTCATGATCCGTTCACGATGACTTTCCGGTGGTGTTGGCTTGGCCTTGCCTTCGGCGCAAAGCTGGAACTCGCGAAGGGGCTCAAGATATAGCTGGAACACATTTTCAACAGGCGCATCCTGCAATCCCATTTCAACGGCCCAATTCTGCCAGGCCATATTGGCGTGCTTGAAATAGTGCGCCTCCTTGGGGACATGGGTTTCGGAAAAGCCACCATTTTCAATATAGCGCTGGATTTGATTAGGATTAGGTTCGCCGCGTCCGGTTTTCGATCCATCTTTGCCACGAAAAGCCACCAGCGGTCCAATGCCGGGCTTGCGTTCATGGTTTTGAATATAGTCGGCATAGTCTTTGAACTTGGGCGTTCCATCTTCATTTGTCATTCCGGGAAGGCCAAGGCGTCCGCCAAGATCAATCAGAACGGACTGAAAACCGCGAACGTCACGATCCGGCTCAAGTACAGGCCAACGAATTGCATCGCAAAGTGCTTCTGGTTCACTGATCGGGCGATCCAGGGCCGAAATAGCATCGTGACGCTCAAGATAGGTGGTATCTGGTAGAATGAGATCGGCGAAAGCAACCATTTCGGAGGAATAGGCATCAGAATAGATGATCTTCGGAATCACATAATCGCCGTTTTCATCCTTGTCCGTGAGCATCTTCATAACCCCGTCGGAATTCATCGAAGAGTTCCAGGACATATTGGCCATATACATGAACAGCACATCGATACCGTAAGGGTCGCGGGCATGGGCGTTCGAAATCACCATATGCATCAGGCCATGGGACGACATCGGCGCTTCCCAGGAAAAGGCCTTGTCGATGCGTTGAGGCGAGCCGTCCTCATTGATCAACATTTCTGCTGGTGAACGCAAAAATCCAAGATGAGGCCCGGACAGCGGCTCGTTCGGTTTATTGCCACCATGTGGTTTGGGTTGTCCAGCGATCGGGCGAGGATAGGGTGGCTTGAACCTGAAACCGCCTGGACTGTCGATGGAGCCGAGCAGGATCTGAAGAAGGTGAATGGAACGGCAAGTCTGGAACCCATTGGAGTGAGCCGAAATGCCGCGCATTGCGTGAAAAGCAACCGGACGGCCAATCATCTTGTCGTGCTTCTCGCCCTTCATGTCGGTCCAAGGCTGGTTGACAACAACTTCTTTTTCGAAGGCTGCTTCTGCAATTTCGGCGGCCAGGCGTTTGATCTGGCTGACCGGAATGCCTGTGGTCTCAGTAACATTTTCCGGCGCAAATTCATCCGATAGATATTTTTGTGCCAGGAGTTGGAAGGATGGAACAGCTTTGCGTTTGCCAACACCTAATCTGCCAAGCTTGACTTCACCCTGAAGAGCTGGCTTGACGCCCTTCTTGTTATAGGCAACGGTTTTACCGGTTTTGCGATCCAGCACCAAAGCATTGCCATCTTTGTCTCTGGCAAAAAGCCCATGGTCTTTTGCCTTGGGGTCATCAATCACCAGCCAAGGCGCATTGGTATATCTGATCAGATAATCAAGATCGACTTTGCCCGCCTTCAATAATTCATGCACGATTGAAAGGACGAAAAGACCGTCAGTACCAGGGGTAATGGCTACCCATTCATCGGCAATTGCATTATAGCCGGTTCGCACGGGGTTCACGCCGACAATTTTCTTACCGCGTTCTTTGAGTTTGGAAAGGCCCAGTTTGATGGGATTTGAATCGTGGTCTTCTGCTACGCCGAAAATCATGAAGAATTCTGATTTCGCCCAATCAGGTGCGCCAAACTCCCAAAAGGCACCACCAAAAGTGTAAATGCCGCCGGCGGCCATATTGACTGAACAGAAGCCGCCATGTGCAGCAAAATTGGGCGTGCCGAATTGTTGAGCCCACCAGCCAGTCAAAGATTGGCTCTGATCCCGTCCTGTGAAAAAGGCCAGTTTTTTCGGATCGGTTTTGCGGATATTGGAAAGCCAGCCAGTGGCGATTGAAAGTGCTTCCTCCCATTCGATCTCCTCGAATTTTCCTTCACCGCGCTCACCAACCCGTTTCAATGGTTTGTTGAGACGGGCCGGAGAATAATGCTGCATGATTCCTGCAGAACCTTTTGCGCATAAAACACCCTTATTGATCGGGTGATCCCGATTACCTTCTATATAGCGGATCTTTGGCTTGCCGTTTTCATCTTTGCGCAGATGAACATTGATGCCGCATCTACAGGCACACATGTAACAAGTTGTTTTGCGAATTTCGTCCGAAACGTAAGGAGATCTTTCGACTGCTTTTGCAGGCACTGCCATGAGAATTTCCAACCTGATTAAAGGTGATTGCGATATGAAGACAAGGAGACTAAACCTGATCCTGTTTTAAGCTAATTTTACCGTAAAGTGGCAGCGCCACACGGTAAAGGTTGTTAGAGCCAATTTTATCAAAGACTGGGATTTTGAGTCTCATTTTTTGTGTATTAGGATCGATTTAATACCTGACCAGACGAATAATTTGTCTTAGGTTGACTGTAAAAAGGAGAATAAACATGAGTGGACCCATTGAAACCAAATTGTCAGCGATGGGTGTAGAGCTCTCAGCGCCTCCTAAACCGCTTGCCAGTTATGTCGGCTTTGTAAAACAGGGTGATCTGGTGTTTGTTTCTGGCCAATTGCCGCTTGTTGCTGGCGAGTTAAAGTACAAGGGTTTGCTGGGCCGCGATGTTTCAATAGAAGATGCTGCCGCTGCTGCTCGTCTTTGCGCCATCAATATCCTTTCTCAAATCAAAATTGCCTGCGAAGGCGATCTTGAGAGGATTGTGCAATGCGTTCGGCTTGGCGGGTTTGTGGCCTCTATGCCGGATTTCACGGACCACCCGAAGGTCGTCAACGGGGCTTCTGACTTCATGGGCGAGGCACTGGGTGAGCGCGGTGTTCATGCAAGGGCAGCTGTCGGAGTTGCTGCATTGCCTCTTAACGCCTGCGTGGAAGTTGAAGCGGTTTTTGCTATCAAATAGTTGACGATAATTGGTGATCCCGAGAGGACTCGAACCTCTTACCTCAAGATTAGGAATCTTGCGCTCTATCCTGATGAGCTACGGGACCTTGCTTTGTGAGGTTCCTGTTAGCAGAGGTTTTAAGATTTTCAAATGGTTTGAGGATTAAAACGAGCTAACGGTATGCAGCACAAAAGTCCTACAGTAACTGAATTGTCTTTGTACTTTTTTCTGCAACCTTTTTCGATTGCGCAACGTATATGAGGAGCCTATGCGGTTTACGTAAGCAATCCGGAGTGCTTGAATTGAAGATAAAACATGCGGATCTTGGAGCAATCATACATGTATTGGATGATGAAAGACGTCTAAGAGCAGTTGATGATTCAGGGATGATGAGGGCGTGCAATTTATCTGCCATTGATGAATTATCCGCAAGGGCAGGCAAGATTTTTGCTGCGCCTGTTGCACAGGTCACAACCATACATATGGAAGAGCAGGTATTTAATTCCAGCATTGGATTCAATGCGAAAAAAGCTCTGTCCCGTCATTCTTTTTGCGCCTTCACAATAGCCTCCACCGAAGACATAACGTATACGCTTGATGCATCAAAGGACCCAAGGTTTTCTTGGAGTCCATGGGTATGTGAGGAGCCACATATTCGATTTTACGCGGGCTGTCCGATCTATTTTAAGGGATACAAGATCGGGACCATTTGCGTTTACGATTTTGAACCAAGGCAAGAAGTGACTTCGGCTCAAATAGAAGCCTTGGTTTCTTGCGGGAATGATGCAACGGAGATGGTATTTGAAAAGCAGCAGTAGCAGATGCGGGCACTTGCAAAGTTGGGCCGTGTGCTGACATAATTCAAAAATTGATAGCCGTTACTGCACGCTATTGAGCCAGCCCCAACAAGTTAGTTTTAAATCACCATGACAAAAATAGGCACATCGGGATTTTACGAAGAATTGACAATTGTTGAGGCATTCGAAGATATTGCTAATCCGGAGAATTATGTTGAATTGCCCGATAATTGGTATGTAGGTATTGCAGACATAGCCGGTTCAACAAGCGCGATGGAGGCCGGGCTGTATAAAACCATTAACATAATTGGTGCAGCGGTAATCTCTGCTCAAATTAATGTTATTAAAGACAAGAAATTCCCATTTATTTTTGGTGGAGACGGATCGACTTTCGCAATCTCTCCAAATTATAAAAAACAATCACTGGAGCAATTGGCTGCGGTTCGAAGATGGGCACAGGATGAGTTTGGGATAGAATTGAGAACCGCCCTCATTCCAGTGAAAGATATTCATGCATCAGGCAATATTGTCGCTGTTGCAAGATTTGCGGCGTCTGCTGGTGTTGACTATGCAATGTTTCGGGGCGGTGGCATTCAATGGGCAGAAGAGCGATTGAAGGCTGGTGAATTCGACGTTCAAATTGCCGAGCCTGGCATCACTCCCGATCTAACTGGTTTGTCCTGTCGTTGGCAGACAATGCAATCTCAACACGGGTCTATTTTCTCTTTGGTGATTGTCCCCGTTGATCAGTCTAAAACTGTTAAATTTGATAGATTCGCCAGAAAGTTGATCTTGATTGTTGAAAAGATGATCCGGGAAGGTAGGCCTGTTCCTGATGAGGGTCCAGGTGTTGGATGGCCGCCTGAGGGGCTGAGTCTCGAAGCGCATGCCTCACATGGAAAAAGGTCGCTATTTTTAACAAAATGCAAATTGCTTTTCGAAACACTACTGGTTTGGATCATGTTTAAAACCAAGCTGAAACTGGGTGCATTTGATCCTATTCACTATCAACAAACATCTGGCTCAAATTCAGATTTTCGTAAATTTGAAGATGGTTTGAAGATGACGCTAGATTGTAGTTCGAAGGACTGGGAGAAATTGGCGGGAATTCTTGATAGTGCGGAAAAAAGCAAAATTATTTACTACGGTAGTTATGAGCAAAATGCATCCATGATGACCTGCATTGTGCCATCAGTAATGACGGATGATCATTTTCACTTCATCGATGGAGCTGATGGTGGATACACACTCGCCGCTTCGAAATTAAAAGCCAAATTGAAGAAGAAAAAAGCTCTATCCTGATAAGTTGCGGGACCGGTCTGTATGTGAGGTTCCTGTTAGC
>JBAUHS010000128.1:0-13403 GCA_049680405.1 Salaquimonas sp.
GCAGAAAGGATTGCCTCCCACCCGCCACTTGGAATCCGAATCGAAATGGAGGCTTATCAACGCGGATTGGATCTCAGCCGTGCAGACAGTGCTGCTATGGCGGGACACATGTATCGTATGATGCGCTCAGTTCAGTCTGAAGTGCCGCCGCTGGCCAACAAGGACGCTGCGCAATGACATCTTCACACCGCGCAGTAGACCTCGGACAGGCTGAGATTGATGCCCTGCGAGAAGAATTGGTTTCGACGGAAATGCCGGAAAGTCTGGGTGTTTTTTGCGCCGAGCAGGCGCAAGCGTTTAACAATGCAACGGCAATTGACTATTTTCAGCTTGGTATCCGATTGAGCTACCGTGAGATCCACATCCGATCCAATCGGATCGCCGCAAACCTCTTGAAACAAGGCTACCGCAAAGGTGCCCATATTGCGGTGATGCTCCCTAACTCTCCAGCATCCGTTCTTGTCTGGTTCGCGATCATGAAAATCGGCGTTGTCATCGTTCCAGTTAATACCGCTTATGGTGGAAAGGAACTTGATTACCTGATCAATCAATCTGATGCGCAGGCTCTGATCATCCACGAGTGGTACCTGCCGGCGCTGGAAGAGATGGCAGCACGACCGGATTTGCTGGGAACTCCCTTTGTCATCGGGGAAGCAGATGCAGGCTCTCTGGAGGAAGGCGGTGAACTGAATCATTTCGATCCGGGGTATCCCATTGCGGCAACTGATCTTGCCAATCTGCAATATACTTCGGGGACAACTGGTTTTCCCAAGGGATGTATGCTCACTCATGACTATTGGTTGCTTCTTTCCCATTCTATCGCCGCTATGCATCGAAGTTATGGAAGCAAAAGACTCTTTTTCTGGGCACCGTTCTTCTACATGGATGGGCAATGGTCTTTTCTTTCTGCCATGGCTGTTGGCGGCACAGCAATTATCGCCTCGAAGATGAGTCTGACAAGTTTTCTGGATTGGCTTCGTGAACACGATGCGCACTATTGTGTGTTACCCGAACCAATCCTGAAAAAGCTCCCTTTAGCGCCCGACGATGCATCCCTTCCCGTAAAGTTTGCGCACACTTTTGGATGGCGGCCGTCTGCGCGGGCAGAGGCGGAAAACCGTTTCAACCTTGTCGCCAGAGACGGTTTCGGGATGACTGAGGTGGGCCCAGCAATGATCTGCCCAAAGGCGGCAGGCAAAAAGCTGGAGTTAAATACCTGTGGGCTTGCCGCTCCATTCCGTCAAACCCGGGTGGTGGATGAATTGGGCAACGAGTGCCCACCAGGCGTATCGGGGGAATTGCAAATTCGTGGTCGTGCCATCATGTTGGGCTATTACAAGCGTCCGGATGCCAATGCAGAAAGCTTCGACGGCGACTGGCTCCGTACTGGCGATCTCTTCATCAAGGATGAAGACGGCTATCATCGAATTGTTGGCCGATTGAAGGAAATGATTAAACGCGCCGGTGAGAATATCTCTGCTTCCGAGGTGGAGGCTGCAATGCGAGAGGCTCCACAGATAGCAGAAGCAGCTGCAATCTCTGTACCGGACGAAATGCGCAGAGAAGAAGTCATGTTGCTTGTCAAGCTGGCTGACGGGGTCGACCAAAAAGAAATGTCGCCGCAATCCGTAGCTGAACATGCTGCCTGTTTGGCTGTTTTCAAGCGCCCGCGTTATCTGGCCTATGTTCGTGATTTTCCCCGAACACCAACCAACAAGATCGCCAAGTCGCGTATTACATTGGACGATCTGGACAGCGCGGTGTTCGATTTGTCTTCAATGTCGGAATTAAGCACTGAAGCAGCGGGCGCGCTGATTGGTAAATAACGGTATGTTTCAAAACAGTCCGAAAACTTGAAAAAGAGGTGGCAAAAGTCTGCTTTGGAGTTTTACGACAATTATTTGTTGGAAGGTTGAAAGTCCGGTTAGGGCCTGAATGACAACTTCTCAAATGAGCGGGATGCTGCCATTGTGTCTTTCAATCAAGTACTCCTTAGAAATCAAGAAGCGGACTTTCAAAGACAGGTTTGAAGGCTATAATTGTTACGCGATCAACTGACCGCCATTGATCTCGAGAATTTGTCCCGTGATATAGCCTGACAGATCATTGCTTGCCAGAAACAAGAAAGCAGGGGCGCAGTCCTCGGGTGTTCCCAATCTTTGCAAAGGAATAGACTTACTTGTATTGGCCAATTTTTCTTTTGTAGAATATCTATCATGGAAATCGGTAGCGATTGTTCCGGGGGATATTGCATTGGCTCTGATACCATCTGGCGCCAATTCCCGGGCTAAAGCCTTGGTATAGGTGGAAACGAAGGCTTTGGTAGCGCTGTATATTGATGAGCCTGGGCTACCGCCGGTTTTGGCCGATATCGAAACCGTGTTGACGATGGCTGGATTATTCGTGGCTCGCAGTTTCTGTAAAAGCCCTCGGCACACCATCACAACGCTGGTTTGGTTGAGCATCACCAAATCATCATATTGCTGATCGGTCAGATCGGCAGCCGGGAACCTTCCATGCATGGTTCCGGCATTGTTGACTAGAACATTGATGGTTTCGGTTTTCGAGTGCACGGTTTCAACGAATTTTTCTATCTCTGCTTTGTCTGTAAAATCGGCTTCGATGGCAGTGATATTGCTGTTTGAAAATTTCCCCGCGGTTCCTTTGCGCCCGCTATGGGCGATGACTTTTGCGCCATGCTCTGCAAATGCGATAGCTGCACTAAAGCCAATTCCACGCCCTGCGCCCGTTATGACGACGGTCTGCCCCTTGAAAAGATCCTTGGAAAATCCTGTACGGTCCATGATGTGCCTCTTTAAATTTAATCCGAGCAGCCCGATACGGGATGAATTGAGTTTCACATTGTTTCAGATATAGTTCAAATGAAAGCAATACGAAAATTTGAGATCGCCATGTATTTGAGTCCTCGCCATGAAAAAATTCTGGAAGTAGCCAAAATCGAGGACCGCGTTTTGGTTGATGACCTTGCTGTCCGCTTTGAGGTAACGCCTCAAACAATCCGAAAAGATCTTAATGACCTGTGCGACCAAAGGCTTTTAACTCGAATTCATGGCGGCGCTGAATTGCCATCTGGTGTGGCGAATGTTGAATATGAAGATCGTCGGCAAATTGCAGCTCTGGAAAAAACCGCTATTGGCAAGGCGGCAGCAGCCCTTATCCCAAACGAGTCTTCCCTTTTCATTAATATTGGTACCACCACCGAAGCCGTGAGTGAAGCCTTGTTGGATCATAGTGGACTTATGGCTATTACCAACAATATCAATGTGGCTAATCGCATGCGGGTTTATCCCAAATTTGAAGTGGTTATGGCTGGCGGAGTTGTCCGCAGCACAGATGGAGGCATTGTTGGTGAGACCGCCGTGGATTTTATCAGACAATTCAAAGTTGACAATGCGGTGATCGGGGCATCGGCTATCGACAATGATGGAGCCTTGCTTGATTTTGATATTCGAGAAGTCAAGGTTGCCCAGGCAATTATTGAAAATGCCCGGAATGTAATTCTGGTTGCGGATTCCACAAAATTCGAACGCAGCGCACCTGTTCGAATCGCCCATCTTTCCCAAGTCAACACGTTTGTGACTGATGTTTGTATAAGCGCCAGCATACGCAAGGTCTGTGAAGAAAATGAAGTCCAGCTTATTGAAGTGGGCTCCAATTGATCTGAAAATTTTGAGAAATAGCATGTTCGAAAATTTTCGTTTGACTTTCGTTTTATTTTCGCTTCTTCTGTTGCTGGTTTCATTTCGTGGGAAATGCAGCCGATTTCTGGGAGGAAATAGTGTCCAAAGTCTACGATATCTTCGTGATCGGTGGCGGCATCAATGGATGTGGCATTGCCCGTGATGCAGCTGGTCGTGGGTATTCTGTTTGTCTTGCAGAGATGAATGACCTTGGTTCGGGCACATCTTCATGGTCTACAAAACTCATTCACGGCGGCTTGCGCTATCTTGAGCATTATGAATTTCGTCTCGTACGGGAAGCCTTGATTGAGCGTGAAGTGCTTTTGAACATGGCGCCACATATCATCTGGCCCATGCGTTTTGTTTTACCGCATCATAAGGGATTGAGGCCAGCTTGGCTTTTACGCCTTGGGTTGTTTTTGTACGATCATTTGGGTGGACGAAAAATACTACCCGCAACAAAGGTACTGGATCTCGATTCGGATATTGCGGGCCGACCTTTGAAAGATGAATTCTCAAAAGCGTTTGAATATTCAGATTGTTGGGTGAATGATGCCCGTCTTGTTGTGTTGAATGCGATGGATGCAAGAGCCAAGGGCGCAGACATTCATACCCGTACCAAGGTCATATCTGCCACCAAAGCAGATGATCATTGGGAAATTGAAATGCTTTTAACTAACACAGGAATAATTCAAAAAGTCTCTGCAAGACTGATTGTTAATGCCGGTGGGCCATGGGTGGACGAGATACTTCAGTCCTCGATTGGCAAGAATGACGCTCACAACATTCGCCTTGTTCAAGGAAGCCATATCGTTATTCGCAAAAAATTTGATCATTCAAAGGCATATTTCTTTCAAAATTCGGATGAACGAATATTTTTTGCCATTCCTTATGAGCAGGATTTCACGCTTGTTGGTACCACCGACCAAGACTATGAGGGCAAACTTTCTGACGTCAAAATTTCACAGGAAGAAATTCGATATCTGTGTGCGGGGGCAAGCGAATACTTCAAGAAGCCGGTAACCGAAGCTGATATTGTCTGGACCTTTTCAGGGGTTCGTCCGCTGTTTGACGATGGCGCATCGAAAGCTCAGGAAGCAACGCGTGACTATGTATTGCGAACTGATGGAGATGCCCCGGCACCGAAAGTTATCAACATTTTTGGTGGAAAGATTACCACCTATCGGCGACTGGCGGAGGCCATGCTTGAAAAAATAGGCGAGGCAATAGGCACAAAAGGGCAACCCTGGACAAAGGAGAGCACTTTGCCCGGCGGAGAATTCGAGCCTTCCGGATTTGAGGAACTGCTCTCCAAACTTCATTCCCGTTATTCGTTTCTGGAATTTTCGATTTGTGAACGCCTTGCACGATCTTTTGGACAAAAGGCATTCGATATTCTTGGACAAGCCAAGTCACACAAGGATTTGGGAGAAGATTTTGGTCATGGCTTGACGGAGGCCGAAGTCAGGTATCTGATTACAAACGAATGGGCGCAAACTGCAGAAGACGTTGCCTGGCGCAGAAGCAAGCTCGGTATTCGGTTTAGCGAAAAGCAGATGGCCCGCCTGTCACGATTCATGGATGAAAACAAACAACTGCAACATGTTGCAGCGGAGTAGGATTTCGATGTTGGAATTGAAAAACATCAGCAAGAAAGTGGGCAATAGTCTGCACATCAACAATGTATCGATGTCCCTAGAAAAAGGATCGGTCAATGTTCTGCTTGGACCGACCCTGGCTGGTAAAACATCTCTCATGCGTTTGATGGCAGGGCTTGACCGTCCAACATCAGGTCATATCCTTATGAATGGCAGCAGTGTGGTTGGCCTTCCGGTTCAAAAACGCAATGTAGCAATGGTGTACCAGCAGTTCATCAATTATCCGGCAATGACAGTATATGAGAATATTGCCTCTCCCATGCGTGTGGCCGGAATTGATCAAGCGACAATCGAGAGCCGGGTCAAAGAGGCTGCGGACCTGATGAAACTTGGGCCTTATCTCGATCGGCTGCCTTTGAACCTGTCAGGCGGCCAGCAGCAACGAACGGCATTGGCGAGAGCATTGGTCAAGGATGCAGAGCTGGTTTTGCTGGACGAGCCTTTGGCAAACTTGGACTACAAACTTCGTGAGGAATTGCGGGTCGAGTTGCCAAAAATCTTTGCAAAAACCGGTGCAATCTTTGTTTATGCAACGACCGAGCCACAAGAGGCTCTTTTGTTGGGTGGGAAAACAGCAACCTTGAACGAAGGGCGGGTAACGCAATTCGATCAAACGATTGACGTTTATAATCGCCCGTCGGATCTGCTGACCGCGCAAACCTTTTCAGATCCGCCTATGAATGTGTTGCCTGTCAGGAAAGCTGGTGGTGAGTTCATCTTCAATTCCAGCCAGATCGAAGTTCCCAAAAATGTTTCAGGTCTTGCTGACGGGAATTATAAAATCGGTGTGCGGCCACACCATATGCTGCTCAAAAAGCCCCGAGGCAAGTCAATGAAACTGGAATGCAAGGTCTCAACGACCGAAATCACCGGATCAGAAAGCTTCATCCATCTGCAAAGTGATACCGCCCATATGGTTGCGCTCATGCATGGCGTTCATAGGGTTGGGATTGGCGAAAGCATCGCAGCTTATTTGGATCAAAAAAGCCTTTTCATTTTTGATCATAACGAGAATCTCGTTTCCGCTCCTACATTCGATAGTCAGAATTGAGGATAGATCATGGCAAGCATCACTCTCGATAAACTGGCTCACTCCTATTATCCCAATCCAAAAACGGATGCGGATTTTGCACTGAAAGAAATTGATTATAAGTGGGAAGACGGCGGTGCTTACGCGCTTTTAGGGCCATCTGGATGCGGCAAGACCACCTTGTTGAACATTATTTCCGGGCTTCTTGTTCCATCGAAAGGACATATCAAGTTCGATGGAAAGGACGTCACCCATTTACAGCCGGAAGAGCGCAATATAGCTCAGGTTTTCCAGTTTCCGGTAATTTATGACACCATGACAGTCCGGCAAAATCTGGCATTTCCTCTCATCAACCGCCGCGTTCCCCAAGATGAAATTAAAAAGCGCGTTAATGAAATGATTGATGTGCTCGATCTTGCTGACAAAGCGGATCGGAAAGCCCGGGGGCTGACAGCCGACGAAAAGCAAAAGATCTCACTGGGACGCGGCCTTGTCCGTTACGATGTGAATGCAATCCTGTTTGATGAACCGTTGACCGTTATTGACCCGCATATGAAATGGCAATTGCGGACCAAACTAAAAGACCTTCACCGCCAATTGGGCCACACAATGATTTATGTAACCCATGACCAAACAGAGGCACTTACATTCGCTGATAAAGTGGTGGTGATGTATGAAGGTGAAGTTGTTCAAATTGGAACCCCTGAAGAATTGTTTGACGAACCGGCTCACACATTTGTTGGCTATTTCATTGGGTCTCCGGGCATGAATGTTATCCCATGCAGCATTAATGGAAAAACCGCCAATATCGGAAAAGTAAAAATCGACCTTCCACGCGGTTATAAAGTTTCCGGAGAAAACACCGAATTGGGTATTCGCCCTGAATTCGTTTCCTTATCCTCAGACAAAAAGGGCATGCCGGTGCAAATTGATGCGGTTGAAAATATTGGCCGCTTCAAAATCGTTCGGGCAAATCTTGAAGGCCACTTGATCAATGCAGTCTTAAAAGAAGGGGAGCCTGTTCCAGCACATCCGACGCTGAAACTCGAAACTGCCCGGATTAATGTTTACAAAAATTCTCACTTAGTAAGAGCGGGTGGCTGAACATGGATAAACCTTATAACAACAAAGCGTGGCTGCTGGTCATCCCGGTTTTCCTTTTGGTTGCTATAAGCGCCATTATCCCAATCATGACAGTGGTCAATTATTCGATGCAGGATACGTTTGGCAATAACCAGTTTTTCTGGGCAGGCACCGAATGGTTTCAGGATGTTTTAAAGTCGGATCGTTTCTGGAATTCCTTGAGCCGTAATCTCCTGTTTTCCGCTATCATCCTGACAATCGAAATTCCTTTGGGAATAGCCATCGCGCTTACCATGCCGAAAAAGGGTATTTGGGTTCCGGTTTGTCTGGTTCTGATGGCATTGCCTTTGCTCATTCCATGGAACGTGGTTGGCACCATCTGGCAGATTTTTGGACGTGCTGACATCGGATTACTTGGATATTCTCTCGACCAACTCGGCGTCAACTACAACTATGCCAGCAATATTTTTGATGCCTGGGCGACGATCATTCTGATGGATGTGTGGCACTGGACAAGCCTTGTTGTGTTGCTTTGCTACGCAGGTTTGGTCTCAATTCCCGAGGCATATTACCAAGCAGCCAAGATTGATGGCGCGTCCAAATGGTCTGTATTCCGTTACATTCAACTGCCAAAAATTCGCGGTGTTCTGATCATTGCCTTCTTATTGCGCTTCATGGACTCGTTCATGATTTACACGGAGCCTTTCGTATTAACAGGCGGTGGCCCAGGTAACTCGACAACATTCATGTCCATAGACCTTGTAAAACAAGCGATTGGTCAATTTGATCTTGGTCCAGCTGCAGCGATGTCTCTTGTCTATCAACTAATCGTCTTATCAGTCTGTTATGTATTCTTCACAGTGATGAGCAATGTCGGCGTCGACAAGCCAGATGCAAGGGTGGAAGATTAATGGCTAACCAACCAGATCATTTAAAATCAATGGCAGGCGTCATAGATGAGCCGGTCAACCTGATCGACACTACCAATGTTCGAGCTAGCAACCGATTTGCCAGAAAAAGTATTTCGCGCTGGTTGGTTCCTGGTCTGTATATCCTCTTCCTGATGCTGCCGATCTACTGGCTGATCAATATGAGTTTCAAGACCAATCAGGAAATTCTGTCAGCATTTACGTTGTTCCCGGCAAACCCGACCTTGCATAACTATACAGTGATCTTCACGGATCCTTCCTGGTATAATGGCTACATCAATTCGATGATATACGTCTCGATGAACGTAGTGATTTCGATTTCGGTTGCATTGCCAGCAGCCTATGCGTTTTCACGCTACCGTTTCCTCGGTGACAAGCATATGTTCTTCTGGCTTTTGTCCAACCGTATGGCGCCAGCCGCAGTGTTCGTCTTGCCATTCTTTCAGCTTTATTCCGCCTTTGGACTGATCGATACGCATATTGCCGTTGCGCTTGCCCACTGCCTGTTCAATGTGCCGTTGGCCGTATGGATTTTGGAAGGGTTCATGTCCGGCGTGCCCAAGGAAATTGATGAAACGGCCTATATCGACGGTTATTCATTTCCAAAATTCTTTATCAAGATTTTCACGCCTCTGATTGCATCAGGTATCGGTGTAGCGGCTTTTTTCTGCTTCATGTTTTCATGGGTGGAATTGCTGATCGCACGTACACTCACAACAACGGATGCTAAACCGATCGCGGCCATCATGACACGCACAGTGGGTGCTTCCGGCGTTGATTGGGGAGTGCTTGCAGCTGCGGGGGTATTGACCATTATCCCGGGTGCGCTCGTTATCTATTTTGTTCGAAATTACATTGCCAAGGGCTTTGCCCTCGGCCGGGTATAGGGAGGAATATCATGGACTTGTCATGGATGGCCTGGACACTGCCCACATTTCTGTTTTGGGCGAGCATTATCGGCCTGCTGATTGCGATGGGCGTTTGGGAATATTTTTCTCCCGGCGGAAATCCCAGGGTCGGAATCTTGCGGTTTGAAACAACACGGGGCGATCGCCTCTTTATATCGCTGCTTGGCAGCGCCTTTATCCATCTCGCATGGTTGGGTCTTGTTGGACCTAATCTGTGGTGGGCTCTTGGAGTTTCACTGGTTTACGCCGTCGGCGTTTTCAAAACAGTGTGATTTCAACTGAAATGGGGATGAAACATTTTTTCATCTCTTTAACGCGCATTATCTCTAAAGGGAGGAAATACTATGCGAAATCTTCTACTTAATTCGACAGCCTTTGCGGCTCTCATGTTGGCAACGGGTTATGCCCATGCTGACATGGCGGCGGCTGAGAAGTTTCTGGCTGAGGAAATTGGCGGACTATCCGTCCTTTCTGAAGCAGAGCAAAAAGCGGAGATGGAGTTTTTCATCAATGCTGCCAAGCCGTTCACTGGTTTGGAAATCAAAGTTGTTTCTGAAACAATCGGTACGCATGAATACGAGTCAAAGGTTCTTGCGCCAGCTTTTACGGCAATAACCGGCATCAAGATTACGCATGATTTGATTGGTGAAGGCGACGTGGTTGAAAAACTTCAGACCCAGATGCAATCAGGCGAAAATATCTATGATGGTTATGTGAACGATTCCGATTTGATCGGAACGCATTGGCGTTATCAGCAGGTACGTAATCTGACAGACTGGATGGCTGGAGAAGGCGCTGATGTTACCAATCCAGGCCTTGATGTTGCAGATTTTATCGGTACATCATTCACCACTGCACCTGATGGAAAACTTTACCAATTGCCAGACCAGCAATTCGCAAACCTTTACTGGTTCCGATATGATTGGTTCAATGATGAGCAGAACAAGGCCGACTTCAAAGCCAAATATGGTTATGATCTCGGTGTTCCGGTAAACTGGTCAGCTTATGAAGATATTGCTGAATTCTTTACCGGACGCGACCTGTCCCGTCTGGGTGTTGAAGGAAAAGTCTATGGTAACATGGACTACGGCAAGAAAGACCCATCATTGGGCTGGCGCTATACCGATGCATGGATGTCTATGGCGGGTATGGGTGATGTTGGTGAGCCAAACGGATTGCCTGTTGATGAATGGGGAATTCGTGTCAATGAGAACTCACAGCCAGTTGGCTCCTGCGTAACCCGTGGCGGTGCCACAAACGCTCCTGCCGCAGTCTACGCTGTTGAGAAGGCTATCGACTGGTTGAAAAAATATTCGCCGCCGGAAGCTGCTGGTATGACCTTCGGTGAAGCCGGACCTATCCCTGCACAGGGTAATGTTGCCCAGCAGATGTTCTGGTATACTGCCTTTACAGCAGCCACAGTTGAGCCGGGCCTTCCGGTGATGAATGAAGATGGCACGCCAAAATGGCGTATGGCACCTTCACCACATGGTGTGTACTGGAAAGACGGTCAAAAAGTTGGTTATCAGGATGCCGGTTCATGGACTCTCATGAAATCTACTCCGGTTGATCGTGCAAAAGCAGCCTGGCTCTACGCCCAGTTTGTGACTTCAAAAACAGTTGACCTGAAAAAGTCTGATGTCGGTCTAACATTCATTCGTGAATCAACGATCAATTCCCAGCACTTTACCGATCGTGCAAACAAGCTTGGTGGCTTGATTGAGTTCTATCGTTCACCAGCTCGTGTACAGTGGTCACCAACTGGCACCAACGTACCTGATTATCCCAAGCTAGCTCAGCTTTGGTGGCAGAACATAGGTGATGCAATGTCAGGCGCAAAGACTGCCCAAGAAGCATTGGATGGCCTCTGTGAAGCTCAGGAAAAAGTTCTTGAGCGTCTTGAGCGCGCAGGCGTACAGGGCGACATTGGTCCTAAAATGAATGACCCTCAGGAAGCATCCTACTGGCTTGAGCAGCCGGGCGCCCCTTATCCAAAAGTGGATAACGAGAAACCTGCTGGTGAAACGATTGCTTATGATGAACTCATCAAAAGCTGGCAGCAATAAGCATTTGAGCGTTCGCAAGAACGTTTGTAGCTTGTGATAATGATAAGGGGCCGGAACTTTATGTTTTGGCCCCTTTGTCTAACCTACCGGGAAAACAGTTTTTGCCTCGTATTGATCACTCCAAAATAAAATCGGATGCAGCATGGTGGCTTTTGCTGCCCGCTCTAAGCGTGCTCGCATTTGTTGGTGTGCTTCCGCTTATGACTATATTCAATTATTCATTCTTTGACATTTTTACGCTGGATAACCGCTACTGGGTTGGAGCGGAGTGGTATCGCGAAATCCTGTCTTCACAGCGATTTCTGGATAGCCTGGCGCGTAGTATTTTGTTTTCCGCAATTGTTTTGAGTATTCAAATTCCAATGGGAATTTTTATTGCCTTAATACTCCCTAGAAAAGGAACATTCCGAACGATAATGCTCATGATGTTAGCCCTCCCTTTGATGGTTCCGTGGAACACTGTGCCATCCATGTGGATCAGTTTTTTGGGGCATGAAACAGGTTTCGCGAGCCGAACGCTAGCAGCGTTGGGAATTGATTTCGACTATAAATTTAATGCGGTACACACTTGGATAATGTTAGTGGCAATGGACACCTGGCACTGGATCGGCCTGGTGGTAATCTTATGTTATTCGAGCCTTTCCACCATTTCTCCTGCTTATTATCAATCTGCAGCCATTGATGGTGCATCGCGTTTTCAAGTCTTTCGATTTATTGAATTGCCCAAAATGGGTGGGGTATTGTTGATGGCATTATTGCTTCGTTTCATGGATAGTTTCATGATTTACACCGAAGCATTTAAAGTAAATGCTGGAGGCCCGGATCATGCAACAAGTTTTCTGTCCTTGGACTTGGGAGAAGAAATAGCTGCGTACGATTATGGGCCAGCAGCGGCACGCTCCATGATTTATTTCTTGATTGTTCTTACCGTGGCATGGGCGTTTAAAACCATCATGAATATTCGCCAGGACCAAACTTCCAAGGCTCATACATGATTGTTCGATCAAACACGAAATTCAGTAAATATAAAACGTGGATGGTAACGTTATTTCTTGTCTGTATTGGCCTGTTCATCCTGCTTCCGTTCTTCCAGATGTTTGTGTTGAGCTTTACCTCAACCCTTCCTAGAAATGACATTACCCAGTGGGAATTCAGTACGATAAACTTTGAAAATATTTTGACCTCGCCGCTGTTATCAGGCTCAATTGTGAATTCTATAATTTATGTGAGTCTTAATGTAGCAATCACAATTATGGTGGCTCTACCTGCGGCCTATGCCATTTCGCGTTATCGTTTTACTGGAGATAAGCATGTCTTTTTGCTGCTGATTGCGTTCAGGATCACTCCGCCTGTGGTCTTGACGCTTCCGGTTTTCATTTTGTTTGCCAAGGTCGGCTTGGTCAATTCGCCGGTTGGTATTGCTTTGGTGCATTGTGTTTTTAATATCCCGATTGCCATTTGGATATTGGAGAGCTTTATTTCGGCCGTCCCTAAAGAGTTGGATGAAAGCGCTTTTCTAGACGGATATTCGCTACCCGATTTCATGATCAAACAATTGTTGCCATTGATCGCTCCGGGCATCGGTGTGACCGCGTTTTTCTGCTTTATGTTTTCATGGGTGGAAGTCGTATTCGCCCGAATTCTTACAGTGACGGGCGGAAAGCCAATCACTATGGCAATCAACACTTTATATGGATTCAGAACAGATATTGGTCTCGTAATGGCGATGACCTTGATATCGCTGATTCCTGGGTTGGTAGTCATCTATTTCGTTAGAAATCACATAGCCAAGGGATTTATTGTGCGTACCTAACAAAAAGTGTTCGTCGTCAGGGTTTTTGGGTCTGATAGCAGTTTATATTAGGCGAGAGTTCGGCTCATCTGTTTGTTGATATTATGCAACGAGCTTGCGGTATTGCAAGCGTCGTTCTTTGATTGTGTTTTGTTTGATCCTTTCTCGTTGTTCCAAGATTGATTGACCTCGTCCGAAGTAGACATCGGCTGGTGTCAGGTTTTGAAGACTTTCGT
>JBAUHS010000129.1:0-34217 GCA_049680405.1 Salaquimonas sp.
GTTAAAAGAAGGTCGCGGTTGTTAAACAAATGACACCTCAAAATCTAAAGAACTGCAAAAGCAGCGATGGTCGTGTTCAGTCAAGTCTCATTTCCAGGCCAATTGCGATGCTATGCAGGAACGCGCCGATTGAAAAATAAGGCTCGTTTTCGTTAGGTTTCAAGGCTCAGGTTTACAAGAAAAAATATAGGAGAAAACTTGAAGCATTGAAGACATAATAAACACATACTACCATTGAGTTTCCGTTAGATAAGCTTTATGCGCCAAATAAATAAATTTCTACCCCAAAATTGTGAATCTCAAAAAATTCAAGACGACTAAACAAACAATGGAAAACAAACATGACCCCAAGTCAGGCAATTGAAAAAGTCAAAGTCGCATTTCCATTCAAGAACTATATCAGTGGCGATTTAGCCTCTTACCAAACCGTGGGCGAAGTGATCGCCAAATACACTAAGCCCGGTGATAAGTTGTTTGATTTAGGTTCAGGACCTTGTGACAAAACCGCGATTGCGCAGGTAATGGGTTGTGAATGCCACGCTGTGGATGACCTCAACGATGATTGGCATTTGCGGGGTGACAATGTTCAAAAAATCCAACATTTCGCTAAAAAGATTGGTATTGATTTTTCACGTAACTTCTCACCGCCCAAAGCAGATAGCTTCGACATGGTGATGCTGAATGATGTGATGGAACATATTCACGATTCACCTCGCGAACTGATGAATGCCCTCGTACACGGTTTGAAACCAGGAGGATTGGTTTTCATATCTGTTCCAAACCTTGCAAATATTCGTAAGCGAATTGACTTACTGCGAGGCCGCACAAATTTGCCACGATTTAATCTGTACTATTGGTATAGGGGCCCTTGGCGCGGGCCTCAGAGGGAATATGTGCGCGGCGACCTTGTTAGCCTTTGTGAAAATCTCGGAATTGAAGTGGTCGAATTATACACAGTTCATCATATGCTACAGAACCTATCCCCAAAGCTTCGTCCAATATACAAAGCTGTTACTGCTCTGTTCCCAGATTGGCGCGATACTTGGGTATTGATTGCAAAAAAACCTGACAGATGGATACCAAAACTTGAACTCAGTGATGCCGAATTCGCAAAAATTTACGGCACTGTGAACAAGGAAAGTCTCTATGAATAAATCACCCATCAGCCGAGCCGCACGGAAAGCAATATGATTATACATCAACGTGATGCGACGTGGTGGTTCAAAATGAACGGAGCCGCCAGACTTGCCATCGTTAAGGGCGCCCTCAATGGGTTTACGAAACCGGTTGTCATAACAGAATACCCAAAATCTGGCGGCACTTGGCTCAGCCAAATGATATCAGCTGCCCTTGAAATCCCCTATCCCCGTAACCGTCTCCCTCATCTGTCGAGCCAGATTATCCATGGTTGTTATCTCAATGTGAACAAGAATATTGATACGGTTGTCGTGTGGCGTGACGGCCGCGATACGATGGTGTCCTTTTATTATCATTTGATGTTTGAAAAACCCATTACAAGTAGCCGCTTCAGTAAAAAAATTAAGGAACTCCTGAATGTTAAGGACCCCTATGACATTCAACGGAAAATGCCAGAATTCATAGAATGGAGTTTTACAGGAGGATATCCCGGCTATTCCTGGGCTGATTTCGTCAATACTTGGAAAGATCGCCAACAGATAATTACGACCAGTTATGAAGCGGTAACAGAAAATCCGTTGAGAGAATTGAAACGCGTATTGGACTATTTTGATCGTACGGATATCAGTGTCGAACAATTAACAAATATTGTGGATGAATACTCGTTCGAGAAACAATCATCCAGAAAAAAAGGCGATGAAGATGTTACCAGCTTCATCCGTAAAGGCATCGTTGGCGATTGGAAAAACGTATTCAATAAAGAGGCGCGCGAGGTTTTCGACCACTATGCTGGCAAAGAGCTAATTCAACTGGGATATGAACACAACAAAAGTTGGGTACAGAAAGCTTAAACTCGCTGGTCTGACCCTAATCAACTCGTGATAGTTCAATTTTCGATAGCGCTAAAACACTCGTATCTTCATTTTGCCGATACAACACAACTGGCCTGACAAATTTTGTCCCTGGACGAAAAGTCTCGTGGCTCTCATTGCCTTCTCCGGTAATCAGGCCAAACACGGAAAGAGTGTTCCCATTACGAACAATAGTAGAATCGAGCAAGGGCCCTGAGTTGACAAAATACCGATGTGTTCCAGGTTTGTCGGTTTGCAGCTGCTGATTGATATCAAATGTAGCAACCCCGGCATTAACGACCGGCCACTCGGATTTTTCTTCAACAATCTCAAATTCTAAGCGCATCAGATAAGTACCGCTGGTTTCGACTGCAAAAAGTTCAGTCCCATAAATTGTAGCATTATCAGAGAGAATAAATTTATCATTGCTAACGAATTCACCAAAGCTTTCTAGACCAGCTTGCGTGCCAGTGGCGCTTCCAGCCAATTCATCAATATCTTGAGGAAGCGATGCATTTAGCATTGTGTCTAAATCATTTTCAGATGTACCCACCTGCCGAACGGGCTGGATGGGCTTTTGGACTTCAGTAACATTCTGCGTATTTTGCGGTTCTTCGCTTGATGCAACTACATCTTCGACTGACGAAAATGTGCCCGAAAATGAGTAAATTAGACTCGCTACAATCAAACCAATCGCTAACAAAGCAACTATCCAGAATACTCGCTTGAAACCAGCCGATTTTGCTTTGCTTTGCCGAAAATCGGATTCCGTTGAACTAACAGTATCATCAAGTGTGGTGACCGGTGGCGCCTCCGCCACAGGAGCAATTTGAGGCTCTACTTGGCTATCCAACGATTGCGCTGTGTTGAAAACACGAGAATCAGCATATTCAGCTTCAATTTTGGTAATCGCATCGGAGAGTTGTTGGCGATAAATATCCAAGTTTTCTTCTGGTAAACCTGACAATGCATTTACCGCAGCTTCGTACACCTTCAATCGGGCAGATTGACTAGAGACGTCAACTGTTACTATTGCGGAGCGTAGAAGTCGCTCAAACTGATTCATGTAAGCCCCATATTTTCATTCGTCTGAAAAGTCAGCGTCTGTCAAAGTCACGGTTACTTGCCAATAATGCCTGATAAAGTCAAAATAAAAGATAATGTAACCATCCGCTTCGGCGCTAGAACAGAGAAATATGCTTTTTCAAAATCTAACTGAAATATCACAAGTCGAGCTGATGAAACTTACTGAAAAAAATAATCATTTGGTACCCACACCTCCAAAGACGGAATGGTTTGCAAACGCAACCTGGATATTTGCAACCGGTTTGCTCATGATGATTGGCGGCTCAGTGGGAACCGCGGTTTTCTTTGGCGCAGCTGCAATAGTCTTGTTCAATGTTTCTTTTCTAGGCAAGCCATTCATCTTTCCCCGAGAAGCCAGATTTGCTGTCACTGTTAGTCTTTTCCTATTTCTCACTAAGGTACCCTCAGCGATCTTCTTTGAAAACCAAATTGAGGCTCTGAAAATATTAGGAAGTAATCTGCAACTTATCACTATTGCTTTGTTGATTTGTGGCCTACTGCAAACACCAAAAATTGACTATATGAGATTGTATTTAAGGGCCTTTTCTATTGGCCTGCCAATCGCCTTCATTACCGGAATTGTTCAACGCACGATGTTGAAACCTCTACGTCTCGAAGGTGCGATGGGCAATACATTGGTCTATGTTTCTTTAACCCTTGTGGCCGGCTTTTTGGTCACAATATCAGTAAAAAAAGAAACAGGTATTTGGCGGGTGATTGCAATATTTGGAGTTCTCAGCGCATTCGCCATCACAGCTATGTCGTTGAGGAGAACAGCATTACTTGTTCTCTTGACATTACTCTTGCCTGCAATTTGGTACATAGCCAGGACATTGAAACCAAAAGCCATTCACTGGATTGGCCTGGTTGGCTCAGCAAGTATTTTGAGTGCTTTAGGGTTATGGGCAGTGAGTTTTTATGGCTCTTTTGTTCAAAATCGTTTGTCAGGCAGCATTGATAGAATTAATGCAAATGGCTTAACCTTGGAGGGATTAGTAGATCAAAATAGACTGGTTTTGTATCGCTACGGGACGGAGTTTTTCAAAGAGCATCCATTTACGGGAATTGGCCTCCAAAACAATTTGAATGCCGTCATCCAAAAAGCGCAGATCGTTGATGGAATTACTCTAAGATCCTTTACACATCTGCACAGCGAATATCTGAATCAAGCGGTCGGCACCGGAGTCCTTGGCCTAGTAGCGGTGATTTTGTTCTTGGCAATTCCAATCTGGATAGCACTTGGCTCTACAAAAAATGCGAACTATTTAGACCGCGTTATGTTTGGATTTTATCTGAGCGGCGGATTTGCATTACTTGCCCTCACGAACCTTGTCACCAATCATGACTTGATGTTGAATTTTTTCTGCCTTGGTATCATTGTCTTGGTTGTAAGTAACTATCAGGCAAATAACGACGTTAATCTGCTGATGAAATATCCGGAATAATCATATGTTTATTATTTCCAAATTAATTGGATTTGTCATTCACCCGATCAACACTACATTGATCCTGATATTTCTTGCTGCCGTATTGTGGAAAGTAGGTTGGAAACGTTCCGGTAATTTCGCCTTGACCGTGGGAACACTGTATCTTGCAATCGTTGTATACACGCCTCTATCTTCTTGGCTCATCTTACCCTTGGAGCAACGTTTCGAACGACCAACGCTTCCCTCCAAAATAGATGGAATTATTGTTTTAGGAGGTGGAATTGAGGCCAATGTCTCTCTGGGGAGAAACATTGTGGAACATAAAGATGCCTCTGATCGTTTATATGAAGCAATTTTGTTAGCCAGACAATTTCCAGAAGCAAAAATTATCTACACTGGCGGTTCAGGGAAAATTTTGGGCGAAAAAACGAATTCGTCTGATTTTGCCAAAATCATCTTTCTTAGAGCAGGTCTTGATCCCAGTCGCATTACGTTGGATCCGTTGGCTAAGAACACGTACGAAAATGCGTTAAACTCAAAGTCTTTGATGAAACCAGCGTTGAACGAAAATTGGATTCTCGTAACATCCGCATTTCATATGCCACGAAGCATGGGCTTGTTCAGAGCTCTAGATTGGGAAGTCATACCCTGGCCCGTGGATTACTACACCGCAGGTCCAGAGGCTAGAAGCGATTTCAGTGATGACGAGATATCTAACCTTGTTAAAGTTAGGTTGACTTTGAAAGAATGGGTCGGAATGGCGAGTTATTATTTCATGGGAAAAAGTTCGGAACTCTTCCCCGGACCTTGAACCATCGCTTGATACTTTGTCCTATGATATGCTGGCGCGAATAGCCTCAATATTTTGCTTGTAAGCAACCTCATTGCCGCCCTTGAAAACAGCTGATCCAGCCACAAGAACATTGGCGCCCGCCTTTGTAACCAAGGGAGCCGTGTCCGGCGTTACGCCGCCGTCAATTTCAATATCAATGGGTCGATCGCCGATCATCGCTTTTACCTTGGACACTTTATCGACAACCGAAGGGATAAATTTCTGGCCGCCAAATCCAGGGTTTACAGTCATCAACAAAACAAGATCCAAGCGATCCAGCACATATTCAATTACATTTTCTGGCGTTGAGGGATTTAGCGAAACGCCGGCCTTTTTACCCAAATCTCGAATAGCCTGAAGCGAGCGATCAAGATGTTTGGTCGCTTCCGCATGAACCGTGATGATATCACAACCCGCATCGGCAAAAGCTGCCAGATAGGGATCGCATGGCTCAATCATCAAATGGCAGTCGAATATCTTGTCTGTTCTATTGCGCACTGCTTTGATCACCGGCGGACCGAAGGTGATATTCGGGACGAAATGTCCATCCATGACATCGATATGAATCCAATCCGCCCCTGCCCGGACAACTGCTTCAACCTCTTCTCCCAATTTGGAGAAGTCTGCTGATAATATCGATGGCGCAATAATAGTGCTCATGAATGTCACTCCGTTGAATCTCTTTAAAGTGCCATAAGTTACCAGGAGCAAAAGCGCAATTGGAGGCCAAGACTATCCAGAGTTATTCAGCACGAAGTAAATATTAAACTGCATTCCCGGCGGCAGCACCGCTTGCCCATGCCCACTGGAAATTATATCCGCCCAGCCATCCCGTTACATCTACTCCTTCGCCGATGAAATAAAGACCGGGTACTTTCAAGGCTTCCATTGTTTTTGAAGAAAGGTCTTGCGTAGCAACTCCTCCAATCGTTACCTCTGCTTTCATAAAACCTTCGGTTCCGCTCGGTGAAAACTGCCAATTGGAGAGTCTCCCACCAGCCCCTTCCAATTTTCGATCAGGAATATTGGCTAGTTCTCCTTGCAAATGGATTTTATCCACCAGCGTTTCTGCCAAACGGTCAGAAAGTTCCAAAGCAAGAATGGTCCGTAAATGGCTTTTTGGCTTTTCCCTTTTTGCTTCCACTAGCCAATCAATTGATTTATTGGGAAAAAAATTGACCCCAATAGACTGTCCATGCCGCCAGTAAGATGAAATTTGCAAGATCGCCGGACCAGACAATCCCTTGTGAGTAAACAGTGCCGCCTCTTCAAATTTTACCTTTCCGCAACTGGCGCTGACAAAGGCTGACACGCCGGATAATTCTCTGAATAACGCTTCATTTGGACCTAGTGTTAGCGGCACCAGAGCAGGGCGCGGTTCCACAACCTTCAATCCAAATTGACGCGCCACATCATAGGCAAAACCAGTAGCCCCCATTTTGGGAATGCTTGGTCCGCCAGTCGCTATAACCAAAGCTTTGGCTTTATAAATCCGCCTATCAATTTTGATGGAAAAACCTTCTTCGTCACGAGTAATTTCCGTAACAGTATTGCCTAGCTTGAATTCAACACTTCCCTGCTGACATTCAGCAAGCAACATGGCTACAATATTCTTCGCACTGTCATCACAAAATAATTGGCCGAGTGTTTTTTCATGCCATCCGATTTTAAAACGATCGACAAGAGCAATGAAATCGTGAGGCGTATATCGCTCAAGAGCTGACTTCGCAAAATGCGGATTAGCGGAAAGAAAATTCTTTGCAGTCGTATTAACATTGGTGAAATTACATCTTCCGCCACCGGATATCAAAATTTTCTGACCGGGCTTCTCAGCATGATCAATCACTAATACACGCTTGCCGCGTTGCCCTGCCACGCCTGCACACATCAGCCCGGCACCACCTGCTCCAAGGATAATAACATCAAAGTCCTGCTTGCTGTTCATTTTTACTCTCTAAGTGATCACTCATTTCGACAACCCAGACCTGTTGAGGCGCCCGCATATAGTAAACAAGTTCTTGGATTTATCTGGGTGTTTTTACCTTGGGCATAATCATCAACTTAACTGATATCGTCTAAGTTATGAATAATTCAAACAAATATTAAGATGAAAAACCTCATTTTGTTCAGCAAATTCATTAAAAATACCAATGGTAGTTTTGCAATGATCGCGGCAATTGCAGTCCCCATTATTGTGGGGACCATGGGGCTTGTGACAGACTATGTTCTGTTCTTTGATCAGAAAAACAAACTCCAACAGGCAGCGGATGTGGCAGCCCTCGCCAGTGTAAAAGAACTAAGCCTGGCAGGCTCCGCTGCTGCAAAGTCAAACCAATTGCAGGAAGTTGCAACTGCTTACGCTTTGTCTGCATATTATAATAATGACGCAGATCTGGCGCGCGCGCCAGATATCAGTGTTGAAGCTATTCCAGACACAGACAAAGGCGAAGTAGCAGTCAACCTAACCTACCGATGGGCACCTATGTTTGCCCAATTTTTTGACGGGCGTGTAACACCTATTAAGGTTTCCGCAAAGGCAAAACTAGCCGGGAACACGTTAACTTGCGTCGTTGGCCTAATGCCACCCCAATCATTCGCAAAATCCAGTATCCATTTGGAAAATAATGCAATTTTGGACGCAGATGGCTGTGCGGTATACAGCAACTCAACATCCAGATTTGGGCTCCGAGCCGACGGAAGCGCTAAAATGACTGCCCAGTCGATTTGCACCGCCGGTGGTGTCTTGACAATAGGTAGCGCCAAATTTTCGCCTCAGCCCATCACGGATTGCCCTAAAATTGAAGACCCGCTTTTAAGTCGCTCCGTTCCAACCTACAATGGCTGCTCAGCCAAAGACACGACCATCTCCGAAACAACTACCTTGGACCCTGGTGTCTATTGTGGTGGCATCACGATCACCGGAGACTCTAATGTAACCTTGAACCCTGGGCTCTACGTAATCAAGGATGGACCACTGGTGGTCTCCGAGAACGCAAGTTTCATTGGCAAAGGCGTCAGTTTCTTTCTTACTGGACCTAACTCGGTCTTTGATTTTCAAGCAAACACAACTATCGACCTTTCAGCGATGGAAAAAGGACCAACTGCAGGCCTGCTGTTTTATGAAGATCGCTCTGTTCCTCATAGTTTTGATTTCAATCCATTCCTGTTGAACAAACTTCCCGCTGATGTCCGCCTGCATAGAATTACCAGTAATGATGCCCGCAATCTGCTTGGCACGATTTATCTATCGAAATCCATTGTATTGGTTGATGCCGATAGTCCTGTAGCCGATGCATCGGCTTATACCGCGATCATCACCGGAAGATTATGGCTACGTGAAGGACCAATCCTGACACTGAATGCAGATTACACGGACACAACCGTTCCGGTTCCCGATGGTATTATGGGTACCGAACCTGTTTTGATAAAATAGGCAATTTTTCAGACTGTCGATTTACCTTTTCTTATGGTGAATATGCGATCGTCAAATAAAGTCGAACCCGGGCCGGATCCATTGATACCCAACAGCATTTATTACCTTCCCAAACGCGAGCGCCTGAGCTTCAGAATAGCTTGGTCAATCGGCTTGGTCACGTTTTTTACCATTACCGTGATTTCCGCGATAATGATGTGGTCAAATTTCCAGCGGGAAATCAGCCAGCAGGTTTTGTTACTTCAAGGTTCCGCAAAGGTATTTTCAAGCAGCGTTGCTGAACCTTTCGCAAAAAACGATAAGCGCGGTGTCGGCTTAACATTAACTGCAATTGGTAAATTTGAAGACTTTAAAAACGTCTCTGTTGAACATCTTGACGGTTCTGTTTTCATTCAAATGGGCTTTAACAACTATCTGGAACGAAACACCGGTGAAGGCGGCGATGTTAGTCCCCTCTCCATTCTGACCCATGACACAATTTGGATCTCTGAAGACATCATTAACTCCGGAGAAAAAATTGGCCGCCTTCGTTTGCTCAGCGATATATCGAAAACACGAAACGCATTGTTCAAAAATATTCTCTTTACCTTGATGACCGGCCTCGGACTTGCAAGCCTGGCTGTTTGGATATCTACACGCCTCATCCGCTCAATTACCAAGCCAATCAACCAACTCTCCCGCGAAATGGCGCGAATTGGTGAATCCGGTAGTTTCGATTTTTTTCCTCCCGAAGAATATCGTGGCGAAGTTGGTGTTTTAACAAATTCATTCAAGAAACTTCTGACAGATGTAGCAGCGAGAGACAAAGCCCTGATAGAGCATCAGGCCAATCTCGAGCAAACAGTTGTGAAGCGAACAAAAGCTTATAAAGAAGCCAAAGAAGAAGCTGAAAGGGCCAATTCTGCCAAGTCTGAATTTTTGGCAACAATGAGCCACGAAATCAGGACGCCAATGAACGGAATGTTGGTGATGGCCGAACTCCTTGCTGAGGCTGATCTTCAACCCAAGCACAAGCGTTATGCAGAAGTGGTTAAAAAATCAGGCAATGGGCTTTTGACCATCATTAACGACATATTAGATCTTTCGAAAATTCAAGCAGGCCGCTTGACCGTCGAGAAGATTGAGTTTGAACCGGTGAGTATTGTTGAGGACAGCATGTGCCTATTTTGGCAGGTGGCAGAAAGCAAGGGGCTAGATTTGGCATGTCATGTCACACCAAATGTGCCCAAAGCAATTGTGGGCGATCCGACCCGAACAAATCAGGTCGTTTCCAATTTGCTCAACAATGCATTGAAGTTTACCGAGGTGGGACAGGTAATGCTATCTATAGACACCTCAAAAGATGAAACCCTCGTCATCAAGATCACCGATACAGGGATAGGCATTCCCATTGAAAAAATGGACGGTATTTTTGAATCATTCACCCAGGTAGATACGTCCACGACGAGAAAATTTGGCGGTACGGGCCTTGGCCTATCTATCTGCAAATTGCTTGTAGAGGCCATGCATGGAACCATCAAGGTCGAAAGTAGCGAGGGTAAAGGTTCCTGTTTCACTGTCACGCTGCCCCTGCAAATACCGGTTGATCAACCCGCTTCCAGCAAGGCTAGTCCACCCCAACTCATCGACAAATCGTTGCTTTTGATCTCACCTGTCGGCGTCACCCGCGATGTATTGGATATGGAATTAAAGCGCCTCGGATTTGATGTAACATCAATCGCTGAAGATAATATTGAGAGCGCAAATCATGATGATTATGAATGGCTGATCGCGCCACTTTCATATTATTTGAAAAACTTTTTCGGAAATGAGAGCCAAACCCGTATCGCAATCTCGAAAATGGGGGATGACCAGATTGACGGATTGATATCGGCAAATGCAATTCATGATTTTGTCGCCCATCCAATATCATCTCGAATGGTTTCTGATTTGGTTGATCGTCGGCTGCTTTCAGTTCTACCGGGAGTTATTGAACAAAATGTCTCATTCAAGCCATTAGATTCAATCATGAATTTCAGCGGTGTAAGAATTCTGATTGCCGATGACGGCGCCGTAAACCGTGAAGTCATCGAGCAGGCTTTAGCAAAATTCAACATTGTACCGGACTTGGTCGCAGACGGGCAATTTGCGCTGGATGCTGCAAAATTCAAGCCTTATGACTTGATATTCATGGATTGTAACATGCCGGTATTGGATGGTTTTTCTGCATCACGGGCCATTCGTGAATACGAATTGGACAAAGACCTGCCCCCTACCCCTATTGTCGCGCTTACAGCTCATGTGGCTGATGAAATCAAAGCTGAAATAAGCAAAGCTGGTATGAATGACATCCTGGTAAAACCATTCACCTTGAAGTCTTTGGGAGACTGTCTTGAAAAATGGCTGAGTACCGATGAATTGCCTGCGCTCGAACAAAAACCTGCTGCGCTCGGTCAGCTCGAAAACCAATTGGTTGATGAAACACTATTTGACGCAGACACCCTGAATAATTTGCGTGAAATGACAGGGTCAAACTTCGAGTTGACCCTGCATAAACTGCAATCCCTTTTCTTTGAGAACGCGCCTTCTGTTTTCGAAAACATGAAACAGGCTTTTGATTCAAAGGATAACCAAGCGATAGCCTTTGCAGCTCACGGACTAAAATCGATGAGCATAAACATCGGGGCAAAAATATTGGCTGATAGCCTCGCTAAGCTAGAAAACGCCTGTAAAATACAAAACTATCTTATCGAGTACACAACTGCAGAAAAAAATTATCTTGATGTGATCTCATATCTGGAGGCCCAAATTCCAGTTCTTGCAAAACAGGTTTCATGACAATTTTAACAAACTGGCAAATGCAAATTTTAGATTCGAAGCGTATCATTGTGAATGCCCCAGACTGAAAGATACCCATGATCGAAAACGCCAAAATTCTATTGATTGATGACGATCCTACTCAGATTGCGATTCTTACCGCTTATCTGGCGAGTATTGGTGCGCATAATGTACATGACGCATTTGATGGTGAGCAGGCTAAAGCCATTATCAATCAGCATGACGGTGCGTTTGATCTAGTCTTCACAGACTTGAGCATGCCCAAACTTGATGGTTTCGAATTCCTGAAATTTCTGGCTGAGGCGTCTTTCAAGGGTAAGCTCATAATTATTTCAGGACATGAGAAAATTCTTCTCGAAAGCGCAAGCAGCCTCGCCAAAATGTATGGCCTTTCCATTATTGGACAAATTCGCAAACCCCTGACAAAACAAGCGCTTGATCGTCTTGTATCACAGGAAATGTCGCTGCAAGCGCCAAGACGCCAAACCAATCAGAATGAAATTTCCCATGCGGATATCCGTGAAGGTTTGGCGAATAAGGAAATCATCCCCTTCTACCAACCTAAAATCGATCTTCTCTCTGGCAAGGTTGTTGGCGCAGAAGCACTGGCGCGTTGGGTAAAACCCGGCGCGAAACCTATCTCACCTGGCGCATTTCTACCGATCGTAGAAAAATTCGGCATGATGGGCGAGTTGACCATGGCAATTTTTCAACAGGTGATGGCGGACTGCAGTGCAAGTAAACCAAGCTGGTCCGGAAAAAAAATCTCTGTAAATCTCCCTCCCGAATTGCTTCACGATGTCTCTCTGCCCGATGCATTGGAGAAAATGGTAACTGATTATAAGGTCAAAGTTTCTTCTATTTGTGTTGAGATTACTGAAAGTGGGATTGTTGATTTCGATCCGTCCGTTGTCGAAGTCCTCGCGCGCTTGCGCATCAAGGGATTTGACCTTTCAATTGATGACTTCGGCACTGGCGCAGCCAACATCTCCAATCTGAAAGCGTTTCCATATACAGAATTGAAAATTGACCAGTCGTTTATCAACAATGTTTTGACGGATGCCTTTTCTGCAGAAACCGTCAGGACCAGCATCTCATTGGCTAGACAATTGAATTTGCGAATTGTAGCTGAAGGCATTGAGAATGATGCGGTGCTTCAATATGTGAAAAGCAAGGGAATTGACCAGGCACAGGGATATCTGTTCTCGAAACCGGTACCGGTTGCTGCAATGAATGAAATGTTTGCCAGCCCATTATCTTGGATTGCTGAACGAAAAAAGCAGAACCAGCAAACTGCCGCCTAGTAGGCTAACCACGGATCAAGCCAGAACAAGAGCCCGATGTTGAAGCTGACGTTTTCGGATCGCATTGCGCGTGTCTACAATCAGCGCGGCATTTTCTACCACAACACTGTAATCAATATTGTCGTGATCAGTCAGAATGAGAACCGCATCATACCCGATCAATGCCTCTTTGGTCAGGGGAACAGACTTATGTTCACTTAAGGCTTGATGACTGCGGGTTGGCGGAACAACTGCAACATGATCGTCATGAAAATCAACTATTGCACCGCGCTGCAAAAGTGTTTCCATGATGAATAATGATGGGCTTTCGCGAACATCACTCACATTTTTCTTGTAAGCCATTCCCAGGATCAGAATTTTGGATTTCCCCAGTGACTTGCCAGTAAACTCATCAAGTGCTTTTTCCAGCTTTGAAATAACGTGGCTGGGCATGGAAACATTGATCTCACCCGCGAGCTCTACAAATTTGGTAGACAATCCATATTCACGCGCTTTCCAGGTGAGATAAAACGGGTCTATCGGGATGCAATGACCGCCCAACCCCGGACCAGGGTAAAACGGCATATATCCAAAAGGTTTTGTGCTGGCAGCATCGATGACTTCCCAAACATCAATGCCCATGGCATCATACAATACCTTCAGCTCATTCACCAAGGCGATGTTGACTGCCCTGAAAATATTCTCGGTGATCTTGACGGCTTCCCCAACAGCCAAACTTGATACCCGCACGACCTTGCTGACAACCCGGGAATAAAATGCTTCCATCAGGTCGGCGGCATCCTCCCCATCGCCTGAAATCACCTTGGGAATGACAGCGGTATTAAACTGAACATTACCCGGATCTTCGCGTTCAGGAGAATAACCAATCCAGAAATCCTGTGCAGATTTGAGACCTCCGGCCTCAAGAATAGGCTTTACAACCTCATCACTTGTGCCGGGATAGGTGGTTGATTCCAGAACAATTAGCTGTCCGAGCTTCAAAGTACGGGCGATCGTCCTAGTTGTCTCAATAACATATCTCAGATCAGGATCGCGATTTTTTGACAATGGCGTTGGAACACAAATAATGATGACATCACATTCTGCAAGCCGCGAGAAATCATCGCTTGCTTCAAACAATTCCTTTTCACGATGGCTGGATAACTCCTCATTTGAAACAGCGTCTATATAGGAATGCCCATCATTCAGCGACTGAATTTTACTGCCATCAACGTCGAAACCTATGCTTTTATAACCAGCCTTTGCCGTGGCTGAAGCCAACGGCAAACCCACATATCCTAGCCCAATTATACCGACAACCGCGTTGCAGTTGATGATTGCAGAATGCATTTGGGTATATCGTTCAGACTTTATCACAGCGACACCTTGGAGGATTGATTGCTAGGCAATGGAGAAGACAAATTGGAAACCCGAACAATTATCAAGATTTATATTTCTATCTCTTCACGCCAAGGCGGGTTTGCCCCTGCGCGCGATACGGTGATTGCTGCGGTTTCAGCCGCAATCTGTCCAGCCTTTTGGAATTGCTCAAGACTGGCAGTTTGCAAAGCAGATTTTGACAAAATGCCAGCCTGTTTCAAACCAAACAGAAAACCGGCATTAAAAGTGTCGCCAGCTCCAACCGTATCCACTACCTCAGTTTTGACGGCGGTAACATCTATGCTGCCAAATTTTGTATACAAAGTTGCGCCCTTGCTGCCCTTTGTAAGGACAATGACTGAACATCCACCTGCAAGCCACCGGTCAAAAGTGTGTTGAATATCCGCGCCCGGCTCAATCCATTCGAGATCCTCATCAGATACTTTCACAATATCCGACTTGTCGATCATACGTTTGATCCTGGCTCTATGCCCGTCTACATCTTTGATAAAACCGGGTCTGATATTCGGATCAAGGGAGATCACTGACCTTGCGCTCCCGCGCTCAAGCAACGCTTCATATGCCGAACCGCAAGGCTCAGGGATCAGGCTGATCGCGCCCAAATGCATGGCTTCAACATTTTCAGGTAATTCAGGCAATTGATCAATGGACAACATTCGCCCGGCACTGTTTTCGTCAAAGAACGAATATTCCGCATGTCCATTGCTCAATTTTACAAATGCGAGCGTTGATGGATAATCCGATATGACACAGAAATTTGGATTGACCTTGGAAGCTTCAAGGCTTTCAATTAATTGTTTGCCGAAAAGATCAGACGATATTCCAGATACAAATCCGGTGTCCACTCCAAGACGCCCAAGGGCAATTGCGGTATTGAAGACCGCACCGCCGGAAACCGGCAAATAGACATCACTTCCATCCGCCAATTGCCTTGGCAGCATATCGATCAGCGCTTCCCCACAACAAATTATCATGAACAAATATCCCTCAGCACTAAGCGGGAAAACCTAACCGCCCCTAGCTATTAAAATTCGGCCATTCATACGCTGAACTAATTTCAAAAACCACCTTTGCAATAAGACAAATTTCCAATGCAAATGAATTTCATTTCCACAACAAGAGCACAGAAATCGGCGCAAAATCGTTTATCCCTTTCAAAAGATCAGTTCTTCAGTACGCAGGCATAACCAGGTAACCCCAAATTTGAATTAAGCTACGTTTACAATGACGTTTTGCTCAAAAAGGCTTGCATATCCATAGCTGGTCATGAAAGCCACCTCTGCCGCATCCATACCAACGCCTATAATTGCCATTTCATGCGGCTCGGCCATTTTCGTCGGGTCAATTAAATGCCAGGCTCCATCCAGATAAACTTCAGCAACCGCATGAAAGTCTTGCGGCACAATACGCGGTGCATAAGCACTTGCGAAACGCGCCGGAATGGATGAGGCCCTTGCAAGTGTGATCAACAAATGGGCAAAATCCCTGCAAACACCTTTACGCTGAACGAAGGTTTCAAGAGCGGTAGTTTGTGCACTGCTTGAGCCGGAAACATAAGCAAAGCGCTTATTGATCCAATTACTTATCTCCACAATACGCGCCCCACCTTCTAGATGACCGAATTCTGCGGCTATAAAATCCAAAAATTGATCCGATGGGCAGTATCTGGATGGCATCAGATAACGGATAATATCTCCCGGCAATAAATGTGGTGGAGTTGCCTGTAGTGTTTCTATATCAGCGGCAGCACGGTTAATTTCAATTGTTGAAATGTACCGACAGCTGAAATGCCCATGTGCATTCATCAACAACCGTTCACCAATATCAGCTTCGGCAGCTACGCGTGCAAAATTCTCAATCTCTGAAAAGGCAATACTGGCCGACTGGATTGTCTGCTCAGGTGTTGCCGCTGCCTCGATTTGTAAAATCAAACCAGTCGGACTTACCAAATTATAATGAAGATATGCATCAATGTTCAGGATCATCAGGTTCCTTAGTCCCTATCTCACTGGAGCGCTAGCTTTGTCATCACTCTTTTTTCAAGCAATTCGGCATACCGTGAGGGAATTGTGAATAGCCCCTAGATTTGTAGACACCGTGCTCCCCAAAAATCCGCCCAAGTCAGTATAAAACACCGGGAAGCCAATTGGCGATTCCTGGGATCATCCATATGATGAACATTCCCAAAACCTGTAAACCGATAAATGGTGTAACGCCTGCATAAATCTGACCAGTCGTGATTTCCTTGGGCGCTGCGCCTCGCAGGTAGAATAACGAGAAACCAAACGGCGGTGTGAGGAACGATGTTTGCAAATTGATCGCTATCAATATGGCGAGCCAATACGGATCGTGTCCCATAAGGATCAGGACAGGTGTGATGAGCGGCAGAAGAATTACGGTGATTTCCACAAAATCGAGAAAAAATCCGAGAACGAAAATCAACGCCATGCAGAATAGAAGCGCGCCTTGAGGCCCACCGGGCATGAGCTTCAAAAACGCTTCAATCCGTTCTTCGCCTCCAAGCCCAACGAACACCAATGAGAAGATACTAGCAGTCAAAATCGTTGCAAATATCATGGAGGTGACGGTCATAGTCTGCGTCATAGTCGGAAGTAAAATACCTGATCGCCAAGCGCGCTCCAATGATACAATGATCGCTGCAACCGAGATGATTGCCAAAAGAGTGTAAGTGCCGCCTAAAACGAAATCACCTGCCGTAAGATCATTACGCTGAAAGCGTACAGGCGCTATGCCCGCTGCGATTCCCAGCAGAAACAAAGCAGCAGCGCCAAACAATATCAACCGTACTGGTCCGCCGCTTCGATGTCCTGCCATCAACAACGCGCCAATCGCCCCGACTGAAGCTGCCTCCGTGGGAGTTGCTATGCCCCCGAGAATGGCTCCCAGAACAGCTATGATCAGCAGGATTGGCGGCACGACCGTGGTAAAAATTTTCTCCCGTGATGGTTTTTCTCCGAGCTCGCTGGCTGCCGGGGCATCGCCCGGGATCAGCCAGGCGCGAACCAGAATATAAATCATGTAGAGCGAGACAAGCATGAAACCTGGAAGCAATGCTCCGGCAAAAACCTGCCCAACGGAAATGGTTTCGATATTGAACTTGCCTTCGGCATATTGCGCTTGCTGGTAAGCATTTGACATCACATCTGACAAGATGATGAGAAGCGTCGAAGGCGGAATGATCTGACCTAAAGTGCCAGACGTACAAACAATGCCGGAAGCAAACTTGGGATTATAACCGCTGCGCAACATGGTTGGCAGGGCTATCAATCCCATGGCAATCACCGTTGCACCAACGATCCCGGTTGAAGCGGCCAGCATGGCACCAACGATAACAACAGAAAGGCCCAGTCCACCACGCAAACCACCAAACAACTGCCCCATTGTTTCAAGCAGGTCTTCGGCGATCCGGCTTTTTTCAAGCACGACTCCCATGAACACAAAAAGTGGAATGGCGATCAATACGGTATTGGTAAGAACCCCAAACACCCGTTGCCCCAGCGCACCCAACAGGCTTAAATCCATTGTGCCTGTCAGCCAGCCAAGGAATGCAAAAAAAATAGCAACGCCTGAAATGGAGAAAGAAACCGGAAATCCGAGCAGAATGCAGCTGATCAGTGCTGCAAACATCAAGAGATCGAGTGGAAGGCTCATTGGGGCGTTCCATATTTGATCTCACGGCGGCGCAATATATTCGCCAACAAACAGGAGATGGATTGAATAATAAGCAAGGCACAAAAAGCCGGTATAAGTGATTTGAGCATAAAGGAGGCCGGAATTCCGCCCACCGAAATTGGGCCTTCCAGTATTTTCCAGGCATTAGCCACCGACGGCCAGGACCAATAGGCCAACACCAGCATGGACGGAATCAACAAAACCAGGTGACCAAATATATCAATTGCCGAACGACGCAGTGGACTGGATTTTGCGTAGAAGATATCGACTCGCACATGTTCGTCCATCAATAGGGTATATCCTGCGCCAAGCATGAAGAGAGTTGAATGGAGATAGAGAACGCTTTCATTCACAGCGACACTGCTGAACCCGAATACATATCGAAAAAGAACAATGGTGAACTGGATCAGCACCATAAATAATGCTGCCCATCGAACGATTTTCCCGACATTGCGGTTAATCGAATCCAATGATTTTGTCAGGTTCTGCATATGCCCCTCCCAGAGAAAACGACCGGCGACATGATGGTCGCCGGTCAAACTTGTACTTAGTAGGACAGTGCTTTCGCTCGGGCATTCATTTGCCCGTTGTCTGCGTAGACCATGTAACGACCAACTGAATCACGATAAGCAACAAAGCTCTCAGTTATGCGTTTGACAAGTTCGTCATCATCATCACGCAAATCAGAAATAACTTCTTCACCGGCTTTGCCCATGGCAACCACGATGTCTTCCGGCAACTCCCTAACCATGACGCCCTCGTCAGCAACCATTTTTTGTAAAGCCAAAGCGCTCTTGGTTGTGTATTCGGTCCAAACCGTATTGTAGAGGCTCTCGCAGGCTAGACTAACAGCGGCTTTAAGATCATCAGGCAGGTCGCCATAGGCTTTTGCATTGACTGCACACTCTTCCGCAGAAGACGGCTCACCAACCCCGGGCCAATAATAGTTTTTCGCAATCTGATGGAAGCCCAGTGCGCTATCTGTCCATGGTCCAATAAACTCACCGGCATCCAGAGCGCCAGACTGAAGGGCCTGGAACATATCACGCCCTCCCATCGCCTGAACAGCCATCCCGAGTTTGGAACACATTTCAGAAGCAAGGCCTGTAGTACGGAATTTAAGGCCTTTGAGGTCTTCCACTGATTTTAGTTCATTTTTAAACCAACCCTGCCATTGCGGGCCAGAGTTTCCGCAAAGAAACGGTTTCAAGCCAAAGCGGCCGTACATTTCGTCATAGAGTGCTTGTCCACCACCATGGGACAGCCAGCCGACCTGTTCGTCTGCTCGCAAGCCAAATGGTTGGGATCCAAACATCAAGATACCTTTGGACTTGGAACCCCAATAAGCTGGCACCGCGTGATACAGTTCAGCAGTTCCTTCAGACACAGCATCGAACACACCGCGACCAGGAACCAATTCACCAGCGGCAAAAAGCTTCACCTCGATACGACCACCGGAAAGTGCGGTTATTCGGTCTGCCAGCATTTGGGCTGCAACCCCCGGACCCGGCAAGTTTTTCGGCCATGCTGTGACCATTTTCCATTGGCGAATGTCCTGGGCAATTGCCGGTTTGGCCAAGCCGACTGTTGACACAGCCGCAGCTCCTGCAAGTCCACTTGTAATAAATTGACGACGTTTCATTTCAGTATTCCTCCTGTTTCAAAGTCTTAGTCAAGAATAGCGGGCAGGTTCAGTCCGTGCTCGCGTGCGCAATCCAGCGCAATTTCGTATCCCGCATCCGCATGGCGCCACACCCCGGAAGCCGGGTCGTTCCATAAAACCCGCTCAATTCGTTTTGCGGCAGCCTCCGTTCCATCGGCGCAGATCACCACCCCTGAATGCTGGGAAAATCCCATGCCGACGCCGCCGCCATGATGGATCGATACCCATGTGGCTCCTGAGGCAGTGTTGACCAATGCGTTCAATAAAGGCCAATCAGATACAGCGTCAGAACCATCTTTCATGGCTTCGGTTTCACGGTTGGGAGAGGCAACAGAGCCTGAGTCCAAATGATCGCGACCAATGACTACTGGTGCTCTCAATTCTCCCGATGCGACCATTTCATTGAAGGCCAGTCCAGCTTTGTGGCGATCGCCCAGGCCAATCCAGCAAATGCGCGCGGGAAGACCTTGAAAGGCAATACGGTCACGAGCCATATCAAGCCAATTATGCAAATGCTCATTGTCCGGGAATAATTCTTTCATCTTGGCATCGGTCTTGTAAATGTCTTCAGGATCACCAGATAATGCGCACCAGCGGAACGGACCAATTCCTCGGCAGAAGAGCGGACGAATATAGGCGGGAACAAAGCCCGGAAAAGCGAAGGCGTTTTCCAAACCCTCATCCTTGGCGACCTGACGAATATTGTTGCCATAGTCGAGTGTTGGAACGCCAGCGTTCCAAAAATCAACCATCGCCTTGACGTGGATTTTCATGCTGGCGCGAGATGCTTTTTCAACGGCCTTGGGATCGCTTTCACGTTTCTCGCGCCACTCGGCCATGGTCCAGCCCTGGGGCAGATAGCCGTTGATCGGATCGTGGGCGCTGGTCTGATCGGTTACAATGTCCGGACGAACGCCGCGGTTGAACAGTTCTGGAAAGACATCAGCTGCATTGCCCAAGAGCGCAACAGACTTGGCTTCACCTGCTTTCGTCCATCTGTCAATTATTGCCAGTGCTTCGTCGAGACTGTCAGTTTTTTCGTCCACATAGCGGGTACGCTGCCGGAAATCGATGCTTTCGGGATTGCACTCGACAGCAAGGCAACAAGCCCCTGCCATTACAGCAGCCAATGGTTGAGCGCCCCCCATGCCGCCAAGTCCGCCGGTCAAAATCCACTTGCCTTTCAGGTCACCATTATAGTGTTGGCGACCGGCTTCAGCAAAGGTTTCGAAGGTTCCCTGAACAATGCCTTGCGTACCAATATAAATCCAAGAACCTGCGGTCATCTGGCCATACATGGCCAAGCCCTTCTTATCGAGCTCATTGAAATGATCCCAATTAGCCCAGTGCGGCACAAGATTGGAATTGGCAATCAAAACACGCGGCGCATCAACATGGGTTTTCACAACGGCAACAGGTTTGCCAGATTGCACTACCAATGTTTCGTCTTCATTAAGTTTTTTCAATGTAGCTACAATTGTGTCGAAATCTTTCCAGGTGCGGGCCGCCCGGCCAATGCCACCATAAACCACAAGCTCATGCGGGTTCTCAGCAACATCAGGATGAAGATTATTCATCAGCATGCGCATTGGCGCTTCGGTCAGCCAGCTTTTGCAAGTGATTTCGGTCCCGGTTGGCGGAAATACATCGCGTTGGTTATGCCGCGGATTGATGTTAGGTTTGTTCATGTTGTTCCTCCCAAGGAATTTTCAGTCGGAAGCGCGCTCTTAATCGGCTTGATGTCTGAAATGGCTTCGAGAATTGTTTTGAGATGCAGCCGAAGGCGTTCAGCTTTCTCATCGTCATACTCGAAGGGCAATGTTTCGGTTTTCAAATGCGTGGATTGAGCGAGCTCCATCTGGATGGCATGAAACCCATCTTTAGGTCGCCCATAGTGGCGCGTTGTCCAACCGCCTTTGAACCGACCATTCAATATCGATGAATAGCCACTTGCCGTCTCGCAAATTTCAACGACGGCATGTTCGACTTCACGGTCACAGGTCTCACCATTATTTGTCCCGATGTTGAAGTCAGGTAGCGTTCCTTCAAACAGGAATGGAATATTTGAGCGGATGGAGTGGCAATCATAAAGGATTGCATATCCATGAATGGCACGAATACGCTCTAATTCAGCTTCCAGCGCCTCATGATAAGGAGCATGAAAACTCTTGCGCCTGTCTTCAATTTCATCTTCGCCAGTCTCACTGATCCAAAGTCGCTTACCATCAAAATCTGTCATCGGAACCAGACCAGTTGTATTTTGTCCTGGATAAAGGCTGACGCCGGAGGGATCGCGATTGGCATCAATCACATAGCGGTGAAAAGTCGCCCGAACAGTCGTGGCATTCGGTACAAGGCCATCATAGAGTTTTTCAATATGCCAGTCGGTATCGGAGAGCTTTTTCCCAAGTGGGGTAAGCCGCTCGAATATCTCATCGGGAACAAAGGTTCCTGTATGGGGTAGGCCCAAAACCAAAGGGCTATCGCCTTGATAAATCTCGACTGGCTTCATATTTCCACCTGATCAATTGAAGGTGGCAGAGCTGCCGCTGAAGAGATGCTTCCATCCCTGACCATTTGTGCGATGGTTTCTATATCGCCAGCCAAGAAACGATCCTCCTTGATCGAAGGAACCGATTTGCGGATACAAGCCAAAGCAGCTTGTAAAACCGAGCTTGTCTTGAGAGGCGCGCGGAATTCTACACCCTGGGCGGCGCACAAATATTCAACACCGATGATCACATTCAAATTGGCATTCATCCGCAACAGTCGCCTCGCTCCGTGCGCCGCCATAGAAACATGATCTTCCTGATTAGCCGAAGTCGGTGTTGAATCCGTTGAGCACGGATTGGCAAGATGTTTGTTCTCGCTCATCAAAGCAGCTGTTGTTACTTCAGCAATCATCAGACCTGAGTTCAAACCAGGTTCAGGCGTTAGAAACGGTGGCAAGTCATGGGAAAGAGTTGGATCTACCATCAGCGCCACACGACGTTGAGCAATTGAACCAATTTCAGCTACTGCTAAAGCAATCTGATCCGCTGCGAAAGCCACAGGCTCCGCATGGAAATTACCGCCCGAAACAATTTGTCCGCTTTCAATCAGCACTAGCGGATTATCAGAAACAGCATTGGCCTCAATTTCCAGAGTGCGCCCGGCAAAGTCGAGAAGATCAAGCGCTGCGCCAGTTACTTGTGGCTGACATCTGATGCAATATGGGTCCTGCACACGCGTATCGCCATCACGATGGCTTTCGCGAATTTCCGAACCCTCCATTAAACCACGCATGGCGCGAGCCACGCGGATTTGCCCTTGGTGGCCGCGCAGGGTGTGTATTTCATCGAGCAAAGGGGCGGTTGAGCCCATGATTGCATCGGTCGAAAGGGAAGCAGACACTACACACTCAAGTGCATTACGTTTTGCTTCAAACAATCCTACCAGGGCGCATGCCGTCGAGAATTGTGTGCCATTGATCAGGCCAAGCCCTTCTTTCGGACCCAAAACCAGTGGAGAAAGTCCAGTTTTTCCCAAGGCTTTTGTTGATGACAGACGTTCGCCCTTAAAGAACGCCTCACCTTCTCCAATCATCGTAGCTGCCATATGAGCAAGAGGAGCAAGATCGCCGGATGCTCCGACGGACCCTTGCACCGGAACGACTGGCGTTACGCCATTTTCCAGCATGGCTTCGATTTGCCTGATAGTGGCAATTGAAACGCCGGATGCACCGCGCCCAAGTGATAATAGTTTCAACACCATCATCAGGCGGGTCGTTGCGATATCCAGCGCCTCGCCTACGCCGCAACAATGGGACAAGATGAGATTACGTTGAAGCGTTACCGTATCTGAAGATTTGATCTTGATGCTGGCCAGTTTGCCAAAGCCGGTATTGACACCGTAAACAGCTTCATCACCAGCGGCAGCTTTTGCTACCAGTTCGGCGGCTCGTTCAATTCCCCGAAAAGCACTGTCCGCAAGTTTTGCAGATAATTGTCCACGCCAGATTTGCTCCAGTTGGGATAAAGTTGCTGAGCCTGGCGTGAGTGTAATCATGTTATAGCTCCTGCAAATATGCGCTTGTAGAGAGGATTGAAGCCAATACGATAAGAAAGCTCAGCGGGCGTTTCCACATCCCATATGGCAAGATCAGCGCGTAAGCCGGCACAGATTGTTCCGCGATCTTTCAGGCCGAGTGCTTTGGCACCAATGTGTGTTACCCCATTCAAGGCTTCCTCCGGAGTCATGCGGAAAAGCGTGCAAGCCATGTTCATGGTCAAGAGAAGCGAGGTGATTGGCGAAGAACCGGGATTGCAATCGGTCGCCAGCGCCATCGGCACATTATGTTTTCTGAATGCCTCAATGGGCGGGAGCTGCGTTTCGCGCAGGGTATAAAAAGCGCCAGGCAAAATCACTGCCACCGACCCAGATCTTGCCATCGCCCTAGCGTCGACGTCATTGGCATATTCCAGATGATCGGCTGAAAGCGCACCGAACTCCGTTGCCAATCGCGTGCCGCCAAGATTGGAGAGTTGTTCAGCATGAAGTTTGACAGCCAGCCCAAGGGATTTGGCCCTATCAAAAACTTTGCGGATTTGTTCAGGCGCAAAAGCAATGCCTTCACAAAACCCATCTACAGCATCCACGAGACCTTCATTGTGCGCCATCTCTAAAGCGGGCAAGCACACCTCATCGAGATAAGCATCTGACTGATCTTTATATTCGGCAGGAACCGCATGGGCACCAAGAAAACTGGTTCTGATGGTAATTTTCCGTTGAAAAGCAATTGCCCGTGCTACACGCAGCATCTTCAATTCCGTATCAATATCGAGGCCGTAGCCGGATTTGATTTCGAGCGTCGTCACACCTTCAGCAAGCAGCGTATCAACCCGCTTGAGTGCATCCTTGAGTAAGTCCGCTTCATCGGATCTGCGGGTAGCCGTTACTGTTGAAACGATACCACCCCCTGCCCGCGCGACTTCTTCATAACTAGCACCATTGAGGCGCATCTCGAATTCATTGGCACGATTGCCGCCGAAAACGATATGCGTATGGCAATCCACCAAGCCTGGTGTGATCAACCTACATTTGCAATCCACAACCTCGCCAGATCGGGCTTCATGGGGAGTATCATCTCGGCTGCCGACCCATTGAATGGTCTCGCCTTCAATCCACACAGCACCATTGTGGACCAACCCATAGGGCGATCCGTTTTGCATGGTTGCTAATGTGGCATTTGTCAGAAGCATAAAATTACCATTGTTATGTCTGCGTTAATTGTTTATATGTCTGCACATAATAATGAGTCAAGAAAAACATTCAGGATTATCAACATGGCAGTGATTTGGGCGGAAAAGGCGCTTTTGGCCGGTGGATGGGCGGAAAATGTCAGGGTTGAGACTGACGAAGTCGGCTTGATCAAGTCGGTTCTTTCCGATCAAAAGCCAGACGGCGACCGCGTTGGCGTATTATTGCCAGCGCCAGTCAATGTTCATAGCCACGCATTTCAAAGGGCAATGGCGGGTTTAACCGAGCGCAAAGGTCCAGACCCGAAAGACTCATTTTGGACCTGGCGGCAGTTGATGTTCCGCTTTCTCGATCGCTTGACCCCTGAACATGTTGAAGGCATTGCCGCCTTCGTTCAGATGGAAATGCTGGAAGCCGGATATGCAACAAATGTGGAATTCCACTATCTCCATCATCAACCAGGTGGAGTGCCCTATTCAAACCTTGCGGAAATGTCTGAACGAGTCTGCGCGGCGGCGTCACAGACAGGGATTGGCCTGACACTTCTGCCAGTTCACTATGAGTTTGGCGGCTGTGACAAACGCCCGCTCACAGCCGGTCAAATTCGCTTTGGAAATGACTTTGAAAGATTTACCGCACTACATGAAAAAGTAGGAGAAGCCGTATCAGTTCTTCCAAAAGATACACGATTGGGCCTCGCCCCACACAGCATGCGGGCAGTTGCGCCAGAAGATTTGAACAAAGCCTATCAGTTGGCGGGCAACGGGCCCATTCATATGCATCTGGCTGAACAACTTGCCGAAGTCGATGAAGTAGTTGCCCATCACGGTGCTAGGCCAGTAGAATGGTTTCTCGATAATTGCGAAGTAAATGCGAAATGGTGTCTCATTCACTGCACCCAAATGCAACCACAAGAAACAGAAGATCTGGCAAAATCCGGCGCTATTGCAGGTCTGTGTCCCATAACCGAGTCGAGCCTGGGCGACGGTATTTTTGACGGCAATCGATGGTTTGATGCCGGCGGAAAGATCGCAATCGGCTCTGACTCGAATATCCGCATTTCCCTGAGCGAAGAATTACGCGCGCTCGATTATTCCCAACGTCTACGCGACCATTCCCGCGCGGCTCTGGCCACACATGATCAATCCACTGGACGGCGACTGTTCGAAGCAGCCAATGAAGGCGGGGCAATTGCTGCCGGTCGAAACTGTGGGAAAATATGTGAGGGATATTACGCTGACCTGATGGCACTTGATGCCAGCAGTATATATCTGGCAGGTAGAACAGGAGACACCATTCTAGATTCCTATATTTTTGCAGGCGATGACAGGTTGATAACAGATGTGTGGTCAGCCGGCCGCCATGTGGTTATGAATGGCGTACATAAGAATCACGAGGAAATCACTTCCCGCTTCAAATCTATCATGCGGCAGCTTGGAGACGCAATTTGAGCGACCTATCGTTCAGAAACTGGCAATCCGTACAGGACGAGGTATTGAGAAGGATCAATTCCCGTCTGTGGAAACCGGGCGAGCTGATCCCCAATGAAGCTGACCTTGCAACTGAATTCGGCTGCGCAAGAGCAACCGTCAATCGGGCCTTGCAGAACCTTGCCGATTCTGGATTACTCGATCGGCGCAGAAAAGCAGGTACGAGGGTAGCACTGCATCCAATTCGGAAAGCCACGCTGGATATCCCTGTCATTCGCCGCGAAATTGAGGGTAAGGGGCATGCCTACCTGTATTCTTTGATCAGCTCTGAAACTGTTATACCTCCTCAAGGGATTGTCGGGCGTATGCAGCTCAAACCGGATGATAAATTGCTTCATCTGGTTTGCGTTCATATGGCCGATGGCAAACCCTATGTCTTTGAAAACCGTTGGATCAATCCAAGGGTAGTGCCTGAATCGTCTGGCGTGAGATTCAATGACCAAAGTCCAAACGAATGGCTGGTCGAGAACATTCCATTCAGTTCAGGCGACATCACCTTTTCTGCATTGAGCGCTACAAAATTCGAAGCAGATATTCTTGCCTGCAAAGAAAACGAAGGGTTATTCGTCATTGACCGGAGCACCTGGAGAGGCGGCGAAGCGATTACTTCTGTTCGCCTTATCTTTGCGCCTGGTTACCAAATGCATACAGATATTTGAAAATTGCAGTTTTTTTGAAACTGATATTTCTATTGACGCTGGCAAGCTATGACTTTGAACAATACAACTCTGGGTCAGGACCTAAAAGCGAATTTTGGGCTATGTCCGGCAAGGTAGAGTTGAAAGCATCCAACACTACCCCAAAACAGTCTATGTAGCATTCGGCTAGTTTGTATTAAACAAAAAGGTAAAAGACCTGGAATTTGAATCAGGAGGAGGATTTCAAGATCAGATTAGTAGCGTGCAACGACGACTATGTCTTGCGTTCACCCGCAGACTTTGAAAAACAGCAATAACTGAATCCACAGGGTGTTTAAGTAATGCGGGGCTAATCGCAGCTTAGCACTATCCATCTCGCCGATAGATACAAAACTTATGATTCACGTTGTTCAACATCTATAAAATACGTGCCAAAAAATTGCCTATTGAATGATTCTACTTGATGTTGAAACACGCGACAAAAGAAGCGCCATGTTTTGTTAGTGCAGGTGCGCTTTGTTTGCATTTATCCAAAACATACGAGCATCTGGGATTAAAAGCGCAGCCCATTGGTGGGTTTAAAGGCGATGGCAATTCACCATGTAAAATCACGCGATGTTTCTTAGCCGTTGGGTCCGCAATTGGTGTAGCTGACAAAAGCGCTTTTGTGTAAGGGTGTTTGGGATTTTTGAAAACCTGATTTGCCGGACCGCTTTCCACCACTTTACCAAGATACATGACCATCACATCGTCAGCGATATGTTTCACTACGGAGAGATCGTGACTAATGAAAATGTAGGCAAGTTGAAGTTCGTTTTGCAAGTCTACCAAGATGTTAAGTACCTGCGCTTGGATAGATAAATCCAGCGCAGAAACCGGCTCATCTAAAACCAGCACCCGTGGGTTCAACATCAAAGCGCGAGCTATAGCGATCCTTTGGCGTTGGCCACCGGAGAACATATGTGGATATCGTTCATAATGTTCCGGCCGCAACCCAACCCGCTCCATGGTTTTTTCTGCCAATGCCCGGCGATCTTGCGCATTCATATTGGTATTAAGAACCAATGGTTCTTCCAAAATTGTTCCAATCTTGTGGCGAGGATTTAAGGATCCATATGGGTTTTGGAATACAATTTGGACGGCTTTTCTGTGCTCTGGCGCTCCTACCAGCATTGGAGAGCCGTCAATGAACAATTCACCATTCGTCGGAGTTTCAATCATCGACACAAGGCGTGCCAGGGTAGATTTTCCGCAGCCAGACTCGCCCACAACTGCGAGTGTTTTTCCAGCTTCCAAATCAAAGCTTGCACCATCTAATGCTTTTACAACACCCGGTTTTTGCATGAAGCCTTTGCTAACCTCATAATGACGAACCAAATCTTTTGCGACGATGATTGGGTTACTCATTGCGCTACCTTTGATCGTTTTGCATTGGTGTATTTTATTGGAAAATTACAAAGAGCTGAACTTAATTCGGGGCCTTGTTGCTCGACTGTTTCGTTACAGACAGGCTTCGCAAAACTGCATCGCGGCGCGAACAAACAGCCTGGAGGCCGATCAAACTGACCAGGGACAACTCCTGGAATAGAAGGCAAATGCTTGCTGACAGCGCGTTCTGGAAGTGCGGCTAACAATGCTGCGGTATAGGGATGATGCGGTGTAGAAAACAATTTCCTGACTTGCTGTTCTTCAACCTTCTGTCCTGCATATTGTACTTGCACACGCTCGGCTGTTTCGGCAACAACGCCCATATCGTGCGTTATCAAAATCAGCGTCATTTCTTTTTCTTTTTGAAGACCTGTAAGCAAATCAAGAATTTGGGCTTGAATGGTAACGTCCAATGCAGTTGTTGGCTCATCTGCAATAAGCAACTTTGGATCGCCCGCAAGCGCCATTGCAATCATCACACGTTGGCTCATGCCGCCTGACAGTTGATGAGGAAACGCCGTCAATCTGGTTTCCGGGGCAGGTATTCCAACTTGCTCAAGTAGCTCAATCGAACGCTTTCGTCTTTGCGCACGATCCATCCCCAGATGTAATTTAAGGACTTCGCCTAACTGAAAGGCAACCGTAAAGCATGGGTTCAGGCTCGACATAGGTTCTTGAAAAATCATCGCAATGTCTTTGCCTACAATTTTGCGACGCGCTTTCTTGTCCAGACCTTTTAGATCTATGCCATCAAAACTCATTTTGTCAGACGATATTTTGGCGGTCCAGGGCAATAGGCCCATCAAAGCCAGCATCGATACTGATTTGCCTGAACCAGACTCGCCCACAATCGACAATATTTCACCGCGGTCACAGCGGATATCAACACCATCCACCGCTTTAAACAAACCACCCGCAGTTTGAAATTCAACTGTAAGATTTTGAATATCCAGCAAAGACATCACGACCTCTTGAGCTTTGGATCGAGTGCATCCCGCAGACCATCACCCATTAAGTTGATAGCAAGAACAGTGATCAAAATGGCAATGCCGGGAAATGTTACAACCCACCAGGCCCGCAGTATGAATTCACGCGCTTCTGCCAGCATGGTTCCCCATTCCGGTGTTGGTGGCTGCGCACCCATCCCCAAAAAACCGAGTGCCGCAGCATCCAAAATCGCATTTGAGAAGGACAATGTTCCTTGCACTATGACCGGGCCCAGACAATTGGGTAAAATTGTTTTGGTCATTAAATAAAATGGCGACGCACCAGCAACGCGTGCTGAAGTTACATATTCCTTGTTGAGCTCACTCAACACTGATGCGCGCGTAAGACGCACAAAATGCGGCTGCAATACAATCGCGATTGCGATCATTGCATTGAGTAGTCCAGGGCCCAGGATTGCGACCATCACCAAAGCAAGTAACAAAGAAGGGAATGCTAAGATCACATCCATGATACGCATGATAACAGTATCAATTGCGCCTCTAAAATAGCCTGCAATGAGCCCTACAGATACCCCGCCTGCTACTGCTAAGCTGACCACAACAACACCAATAAACAAAGAAAATCTTGCGCCATAAATCAACCGCGAGAGCATGTCTCTGCCAACCGCATCCGTTCCCAACAAAAAGCGCCACTCTCCCCCTTCCTGCCAAACAGGGGGTACAAGCAAGGCATCTCGATACTGGTCAGTTGGACCGTGTGGAGCGATGATAGGCGCAAGAAACGCAACTATGACAAGTGCTATAAAAACCCACATACCAATTACAGCGCCGCGGTTTTCTGAAAAATAGAACCAGAACTCCGCCAGCATGCGCTTTCGGTTTTCGCGTCTTGCCTGTTTCGATGAAATAGCAATTTTTGTTTCACTCATCACTATTTCCTAATGGTGCCTAATGCGTGGGTTGATTAAGCCGTAGGTCATATCGACCAAGAGATTTACGATCATTACCATCGCAGCAATCAACAATAAGCCGCTTTGCACGACCGGATAGTCACGCCGCGAAATTGAATCGACCATCCATTTACCAATACCTGGCCAAGAAAAAATGGTTTCGGTCAAAATGGCACCAGCGAGCAACGTACCAACACTTAACCCAATAACGGTTATCACTGGGATCATCGCATTTCTAAGAGCATGTATACCAACAACGCGCCTTGTAGAAAGACCTTTGGCTCGTGCTGTTCTCACATAATCCTCACCCAGCACTTCCAACATCGCTGAACGGGTTTGGCGCGCGATCACGGCTAGAGGAATGGTAGCCAAAACAATTGAAGGTAATATCAAATGGCTGACCGCTGAGCTGAATGCTCCCTTTTGGCCAGATAGAACACTGTCGATCAACATAAAGCCGGTTACCTGCGGAAAATAGTAGAGGAGCGAAATGCGTCCTGACACCGGGGTCCACTGTAGCCAACCTGAAAAAACGATAATTAACAAAAGTCCCCACCAAAAAATTGGCATGGAATATCCAACCAATGCAGTTCCCATGATGGATTGATCAACGAAGGTTCCGCGTTTGGTTGCAGCAAAAATACCCGCCGGAATGCCTATGAAAAGTGCAATTAGCATAGCGCAAAATGCCAGCTCTACGGTGGCTGGAAAAAGCGTAAAAAATTCCCCTAACACTGGTTGTTTGGTAACTATGGAATTTCCTAGGTCGCCAGATAAAAGCTTTCCCAGATAGTCTAAATATTGCTCCCATATGGGGCGATCATATCCGAATTCCTGAAGCAATTGTTGATGGCGCTCTGGTGTTAACCCGCGTTCGCCTGCCATTAACAAAACCGGATCACCAGGCAAAATGCGCACAAAGGTAAATGCCACAATGGTAATTCCAATAAAGGTCGGAATTAGCAATCCTATCCGCTTGAGAATGAAACCGAACATTAGCCAACGATCCTTAACTCACGCGGGAATGTTGTAAGGCACTCAATGCCGTCATCGCTCACCACAACATCGTCTTCAATGCGAACACCGCATTCGCCTTCCCGATAAAGACCCGGCTCAATGGTAAAGACCATACCAGTCTCCAGTAGATTATGATTACCGCGCATGATTTGCGGTGCTTCATGCACATCCAAACCCAATCCATGGCCGGTTTTGTGTCGCCGGAATTGTGCAAATTGCGAGCTCTCCAAAACAATTTGCACTGCATCATCTACGCTATGCGCTGAGATTTTTGCTTTGGAAACTTCCCTTCCTCTTTCATTTGCGCGAAGCACTGTTTCATAAAATGCACGGTCAAAATCAGATACTTCACCGACGAAAAACGTGCGCGTAATATCTGCATTATAACCTTGCCATGATGCGCCAAAATCTATCAACAAAGCATCGCCGCTTTTAATTGTGTAATCAGCTCTGGCCGAAGCATGCGGTTGCGCGGAATTATCGCCTGCTGCAACGATTGGGTCGAACGAAAGACCGTCTGCACCGTGGGCAAATAGTTCTTTCAGCAAAATTGACTCAATTTGCTTTTCGGTTTGTCCGATTTCAATTTGTTGCAATGTGGCTTCTAATGCGGCTTCTGAAATTTCTATTGCGCGCTTTAAAAGATCGATTTCCTGTCTTGATTTCGTAAGCCTTATGGATGAAATCGCCGCGTGCGCATCGACAAATTCTGCACCAGGTAAAGCGCGTGCTAGTGCCATTTGCTCAAAAACGCGCATGCGCTGTGCTTCTAGTCCAATTTTTGAACCATTTGTTAAGTGACTTAATACCTTGCCGGCATCCATAAACGCCTGCTCAAAACCCTTTTCATCGCGCCAATCAAATATATCACCTTCAAATTCAATCTGAGAAAAAGACGCCATCTCAAGATTTGGAACTATTGCAACAGGATCGCCAATTGCAGGCAAAATAATGACCAAAGGGCGTTCCATCAGATGGAAGTCTTTAGAAAAAATATGCTTGAAATTTGGTCCAGGAACAAATGCGACAGCACTAAGATTTTGTTTCTTCAACATCGTTCGAATTGGTTTTAACCGTTTGTCACTCATGAAAACCTGGCTATTTGAAATTGCGGAATCGTGAATATTGAAAGTACTCGGGCAGGAAACCCTGCCCGAGCTTTTCCTAAGGTTGATTACTCAACAATATCAACGCCATCAAAACGGTGGCTACCCAATGGGTCCATTTTGTAGCCAGTGACTTTTTTGGACATTGGCATAAAGACCACAGAGTGAGCGATTGTCGCCCATGGCGCTTCGCGTTTGAACACCTGTTGAGCTTGCTTGTACAAAGCTGCTCTTTCGTCCTGATCCGACACTTGCTTAGCTTTGTTGGTTAGATCATCAAACTCTTTATTGCACCATTGTGCCCGGTTTGAACCGCCAACAGATGAGCATGACAATAGAACTGCTAGGAAGTTATCCGGATCGCCATTGTCACCGGTCCAGCCAAGCAACACAGCGCCATCACGATCTTCAGCTTTTGAAAGCTTTAGATATTCGCCCCATTCGTAGGAAACGATTTCAACCTCAACGCCAATCGCAGCCATATCGGCCTGCAAAAGTTCAGCCATACGGCGCGCATTTGGATTATAAGGACGTGCAACTGGCATCGCCCAAATCTTCATTTTCAGGTTGCTGACACCTTCTGCTTCCAACATGGCCTTTGCTGCTGCCGGATCGTACGGATCATCAACAGTCGACTCGTCATAAGACCACATTGTCGGTGGGATTGGATTTTTGGCAGCTTTACCAGCGCCTTCAAACACTGCATCCAAGATGGCTTGTTTGTTGATTGCCATATTAAGCGCTTTGCGCACTTTTGGGTTATCAAACGGAGCCACCTTTGTGTTGTAGGCAAGATAGCCAACATTTAGGCCTTCTTGCTCCATCACAGTCAGATTTGTATCGGCTTTTAGATCAGGAAGGTCGGCTGGATTTGGATATGGCGCAACATGGCACTCACCTACTTTCAGCTTTTGCATGCGAACAGAATTATCTGTTGTAATTGCAAATACAAGATCATCGATCGGTTGCTTGCCTCCCCAATATCCTCCATGGGATTTATAGCGGATAACCGCATCTTTTTGGTAGGCTACAAACTCAAATGGACCTGTGCCGATCGGAGACTGATTCAAGTCAGATTGCTTGCCAGCAGCTTCCAACGCATCAGCATATTCTTTTGATACGATTGACGCAAAATCCATTGCAAGGTTTGCAACAGTTGGGGATTCCGGTTTGTTCAATGTGAACTTAACAGTCATGTCGTCAATTTTTTCAATTGATTTTATAAGTGCCGGCATATCCATTGCATTGAAATATTCCCATGAAGTTCCTTCAACGTATTTATGCCAAGGATTGCTTTCATCCATCTGACGCGTGAACGTGAATACCACATCGTCTGCATTAAAATCGCGGGTCGGCGTAAAGCCTGCATTGCTATGGAATTTGACACCCGGGCGCAGCTTGAATGTATATTCTAGTCCGTCATCAGATGAGCTCCAGCTTTCTGCAAGACCTGGAATAATTTTTGTTGTTCCGCGTTCAAATTCTACAAGGCGATTGTATACTGGGCGCGATGACGCGTTGAAGGTGGTACCGGCAGTATACAATGCCGGGTCAAAACCTTCTGGCGATCCTTCCGAACAGTAGACCAATGTTTTTGCCTGAACAGTGGTTGCCATCAGTGCAGTTGCAAATGCTGCAATAATTATCTTTTTCATTTCAGTCCTCCAATAAATTCAAGCAACGGTTAAATACCATTGCCTTCTATCCCATAGCCAATCACAGATATTTTGTTCTGTCATCACGAAAGTGAAAGAATTATTTCATGTCAAATGATTGAAAT
>JBAUHS010000130.1:0-4416 GCA_049680405.1 Salaquimonas sp.
TGTGGACTTTTTTACCCATCACAGTGATGCTCGCCAACAGTTTTGGCCACTCACAGATTGGGTGTTCCGCAGCCCGGTCTCTTATTGGGATCCAGCTTATTTTGGTACAATCATGGGTCCCATTGAAGCCATGCTTGTTATTGGCCTTGCGATCATCATCGTAATTCGATCTAGCCGCCTTTGGGAAAGAATTTTGACTATCAGCATCGCGCTCGTATTCTTGGCCCCAATCGCGATTACGGGAGGGTTTCACGGCTTGCATGGACTTGGCTGAAAGCCAAAAACTGCTAAATAACTCTGCCTCCTGTTGAAGCGAAAATTTCACTTCCTGAGATATTTTACTAATGCGGCAATCACCAAAATGACAAGCACCAATAAAAGTATCATCCAAATTCCGCCAAAACCCATTCCTATTCCCATTCCACTGCCCATAATATTTTCCTTTCATTTTTGCCGATTAGTTCTTCAGAACTAAATTAGATTTTACACATGTCTTATTCTCAAAATATATAACCAAACGCCCTCAAACCTTTGCACTACGAAGTCGCAATGCATTCAAAACAACAGAAATTGAAGATGCGCTCATCGCGAAGGCAGCAAACATTGGACTGATCAATATCCCAAAGAACGGATATAATAAGCCCGCTGCCACTGGGACACCCGCAGCATTGTAGATCAATGCGAAGAATAGGTTTTGGCGAATATTACCCATTGTTGCACGAGCCAATCGGCGAGCGCGGACAATGCCATCCAAATTTCCATTCACCAAAGTTATACCGGCACTTTCGATGGCAACATCGGCGCCGGTGCCCATCGCTATTCCAACATCAGCTTGCGCAAGAGCTGGTGCATCATTAACACCGTCACCAGCCATTGCCACCTTAGCGCCTTCAGCCTGCAATTCGCGGATAATTCTTGCTTTGTCTTCAGGTAATACATCTGCGCGGATCTCATCAATTCCAAGACGGGCGCCGATTGCTTTTGCAGTGCGTTCGTTATCTCCTGTGGCCATGATAATTCGAAAGCCGAGTTCATGTAATGCTTTCAGAGCTCCAAGTGTCGTCTCTTTAACTGGGTCGGCAACACTAACAAGTCCAGCAACACTTCCATCTAGTACAACAAACATAACTGTTTCACCATCGTCACGTCTGGCGTTTGCAACCTTGAAAAGTTCTTGGCCATCAAGGCCAAGCTCTGTGATCAATGCAAGATTACCCAGCGCTACTGATTTTCCGTCAACCGTTCCTTTCACCCCTTTGCCCGTTACAGCTTCAAAATCAGTCGCATTGGCTAGCGGTACATCTCGTTCTAAAGCGCCACGAACAATAGCTTCTGCTAGGGGGTGCTCTGAACCCCGTTCGAGTGAGGCGGCTAGACGTAAAATCTCATCTTCTTCATGACCAGACTCTGGAATAACAGCCACGAGTTTAGGCTTGCCTTCCGTAAGCGTTCCAGTTTTATCGACGATCAAAGTGTCCACCTTCTCAAACAATTCGAGTGCCTCAGCATTTTTAATCAATACTCCTGCCTGCGCACCGCGACCGGTCGCAGTCATTATCGACATTGGTGTTGCAAGCCCAAGGGCACAAGGACACGCGATAATCAGCACAGCTACAGCTGAGATCAATGCGTAAGACAAGGCAGGTGCTGGCCCCCAGATTGCCCATGCTGCAAAAGCTAGTATCGCTATTCCTATAACAACCGGGACAAACCAACCGGCTACTTGGTCAGCATATTTCTGGATTGGAGCCCGGCTACGCTGTGCTTTAGATACCATCTCAACAATTTGAGCTAACATCGTTTCGGATCCGACACGAGTTGCCTTCATAATTAGGCTACCTGTTCCGTTAATTGTTGCACCTGTCACCGCATCGCCAGACGTTTTTTCTACTGGAACTGGTTCCCCTGAAATCATGCTTTCATCGATGGATGATCTTCCCTCTGTAACAACTCCATCGACAGGCACCTTGTCGCCAGGACGCACTCTTAAATGATCGCCTAACTGCACATCTTCCAACGGAATTTCCTCTTCCAAACCGTCTGGTCGGATTACGAGGGCGGTCTTTGCAGCCATATCTAACAATGCCCGGATAGCTTTGCCTGTACCCTCGCGTGCGCGTAGTTCCATTACTTGCCCCAATAGAACAAGCGTGACGATGACGGCTGCAGCTTCAAAATAAACGCCAACATGTCCCTCAGAATTTCTAAAGCCATTAGGGAATATTTCAGGCAAGAAAACCGCCACCACACTGAAAATCCAAGCTGCCATTACGCCCATGCCAATCAACGAGAACATGTTAAGGTTCATCGTTCGGAAAGAATTCCATCCGCGAACTAAAAATGGCCAACCGCACCAAAGCACGACGGGAGTCCCAAGAACCAGCTCAATCCATAGTGTTGGGCGTTCACCAAATATTTCGCGGACGCCACCAAAACCAAGATAGGGACCCATTGTGAGGATTAAGAGAGGAAATGTTAACACAGCTCCAACCCAAAAACGGCGCGTGAAATCGACTAATTCAAGGTTAGGTCCATCTTCCTTCATTGCTGAGGATTCGAGTTCCAGCCCCATTCCGCAAATCGGGCACGAATCGGCTTTGGTATGGCGAACTTGCGCGTGCATAGGGCAGGTGTATACCGATCCAGTATAATCAGATGGCACTTCATCATGCTTGCTGTCGCTGGCAGTGTAGTCCGCCTTATCGTTATGGGTGTGAGTACTATGGTCAGACTGACCATCGACTTCACTCTCTGGAACAAGGTGCATACCACATTTAGGGCAATCACCAGGTTTATCTTGGCGTATCTCGAGGTGCATAGGGCACGTATAAACAATGCCATGTTCATTTGACTTGGAACTGATATCAGGCTTCATTTTGTAACCTCAATTTCTATCTGAATTCTTTACTGAACTGTGCGAATTTTCGAAAATCACTAAAGATAAAGCACAAGAAGGAAAGCGCCGGCTGCGATGTCAACAAATACGCAAAATGGAATATACCATTCGGGGACCTTTGCCCCGAAATCAGTATTGTGATGAAGAAAATCCCAAGCTGCATGAAGTATGAGCCCAACAGCGATTGCGGCAGGGTGCCACAATACGCCAACAAGCGCGATAAGTGCGAAACCGATTGCCACCACTAGTTCGCCTAGAAACACCATTTGTGATCGCGCTTGTGCAGCAAAGCCAATAAATGCCCCGGCTATGATCGCCAATGTTAAAGCGGAAATTAATATGGATACATTTTGAGCCACGAAAAAGTGTATCGGAGTAAACACTAAAACCAATCCGCCTCCAAGAAAAAGAGGTCGATAACCATTGGTGTGACCAAATTCTAGATGGGATTTTTCACTCATTCGTTTCGTCTCTCTTGTTTGTTAAAGATAAGTTAATCCTTCCAGTAGATGGAAGGTCAAGACTTTTTGAAACTAAATCAATCTTAGTCCCAAGAGGGGGAATGAAATTTGGTCTTTATGTATCTGAGTGAGCTAAGGCTGAGCCAACTTTAATATAATATTCGTTTTGCTATTTTTTATATTCGCCAGTTGTCCAACAGCACCCAATAACGAGGGGGTCCTTAATGTCTTACCATAATTATCGACTCCAGATTTTATTCCTTAACCGACTACCAACTTGACGCCTGGATCAAGTTGATAAGGAGGAACAATAAGATTTTTGGGCGCTGGGCCTTTACGTATTCTACCTGAAGTATCGTAGTGAGATCCGTGACAAGGGCAGAACCAACCACCCCAGTCGCCCAGGGGATCTCCGTCCCTTTGGCCTAACGGCACACATCCGAGATGAGTACACACACCGATTACGATCAACCATTCAGCGTTCTGAACTCTTTCACTATCTTTCTGCGGGTCTTGCAGTTTTGCTGCATCATCAGCTTGTGCAACGGCAATTTGTGCTGCTGTACGCCTGTCAATAAACACGGGTCTGCCACGCCATTTAACAGTTATCCGTTGCCCTAACTCAATAGATTCAAGAGGTACTTCAATGCTCGCTTGTCCCCGGACTTCCGCAGATGGGTTCAGGCTATCTATAAAAGGCCAAGCAGCGGATAAAGCGCCAACTGCGCCTATGGTTCCGGTGGCAATATACAGAAAATCTCGCCGCGTTGGCTCGCTGTCAATGATAGCCATGTTTGAAGGTTGCAATTTATTCATCAGCCTTCCTTCACTTTACCTATTCCAACGCATTGAGAAGAAATTGAACAAAGGTCCAAAAATCAAAGCGACGTACCATCCGTAAGCAAAGGATTCGATCAGTCCTAGTATAAAGTTAGGAAAACTCAGCCAAGTGAAACCCGGCAAGAACTTGAGCCACGTTTGATACATTGCCATACCTGGAAAAACGAGATCGAAGGCAACGCACAAGGTAAATGTGATTGACAAAAACAACCCTAAACT
>JBAUHS010000131.1:0-2431 GCA_049680405.1 Salaquimonas sp.
GGCAAAGTCGATATTGTTAACGCCGCCAAACTGCTGAATAAATCCCGAAGAACCATCGAACGCTATTTGGACAAATACCGCAAGGTAGGCATTCAATTTATTGTTCATCAAAACAGCGGCAGATCGCCAGCAAACAAAACCAGTGATGATGTGAAGCGTGCCGTGCAGGCGCTGATTAAAGAAAAGTACTTTGATGTCAATCTGACTCATCTCGGGGAACTGCTGGCGGATAACGAAAACTTCTTTATCAAACGCGAAACCCTGAGAAGTTGGGCGCACGAAATACACCACGTCAAGCGGGCCAAACGTAGACGCTCACAGGTCAGGAAAAGAAGGGAGCGGATGGAGTCGCCGGGTCTGTTGTTGCAAATGGATGGCAGTCCACATCGCTGGTTTGGCAACAAGAAGTCGTGTCTAATTGCGATCATCGATGATGCAACCAGCGAAGTACACGCCGAGTTCTTCGAATCTGAAACGACATTGGGGTGCCTGAAAGTGCTGCGCGACTTTATCGCTAGAAAGGGCCTGTTTAAAGTGCTGTACGTGGACAAGGCCGGCATATTCGGTGGCCCGAAACGCTGCAATTTCTCTCAGGTACAGCGGGCCTGCAACGAGCTGGGCATTGAAATCATCTTCGCCAACTCTCCCCAGGGAAAAGGACGGGTTGAACGCTCGTTTGATACCTTCCAGGACCGGCTTATTCCCGAGTTACGGCTCAACAAGATCGTCAATATGGCCAGCGCGAACGCCTATCTTCAGGACACGTTCATTCCGTCATACTGGGAAAAAACAATCCAGGTGATGCCTCGAAGCGACCGGTCTGAATTCACCGCAATTCCTGATCACATTAACCTGGATGAGGTCTGCGTCATGAAGGATTACCGAAAAATACGCAACGATCATACGTTCAGCTACGGTAACAAATTCTACTTAATTGATTCGCCTCTGAAACGCAGCATTGCAAAGCAACGCATTGAAATCAGAACCTGTGACGATGATGGATTTACGGCCTACTTTGCCGGTAGGCAGCTAACGGTATCCGAGGTTGTTGAACCCACCAAGCCGTCACTGTTTGATCTGGACATTCAGAAGAAACTGGACGTCTTAAAGCTGGCCGACGAACTTGATAATGTCACCGAAGCTGCCCGCATAAGCGGCGTCTCTCGAGACACCATTTACCGGCACCGACAAATACTTCGCGAGCACGGTCCGCAGGGATTACGGCGACAAATGACCAATGACCACCACCACAAAAACAGGGCCAGCAAAGATCTGGAAAAGACCGTCCTGCAGTTCTCATTGGACAACCCGCATCTGGGCCAGGTTCAGGTCGCCCGGCAAATCAAGAAGGTCTACAAACTCGATATCAGCCCCAGCGGCGTTCGGGGCATATGGCTTCGCGAACAAATGCAGACAACTGCGCTGAGACTTCACAAATCCAATTCGATGGCCATCGTCGGATAGGTGACTGGCCCCTTGGTTGATATCAATTTATCGATTTGCTACGCTGCTGCGACAAAGTCGCTTGGTAATTGGTCCGCCAGTTTCCCTCGGTAATGACATTTTTACAACTAAGAACAAAAGGATTTAATTTACTCGCTCTTGGTGGAAGGATTTGGCGGAGCACGCAGTACTTCCTTAGCGAGGTTTACGAGATCAGTCTCAAAGTTTTCACCGTTCTTGTCAATTTGCGATGCAACAACAACGGCGTCTTCACGCGATAGTTCCGCGAGATGGCGAAAGTCTGCAAATAGCTGCGGATTCTTGTAGTCTTGAGACGCAATATACATAAGACATCGATGCCTTCGCTCTAGTCGGTCTACAAACTGCCAAAATTCGCGCTCCCTTAACGCGACCTCACTGTCAAAGTAATTGTCTAGATCGGTCTTTTTTCTTTCAAAGTCATTGAGCGTTCGCTCTGCTTGCTGACGAAAATCTCTAACGTTTAGTATCGAGTAAGCAATCATTGATCCAACGATCAGACCGGCGATTCCGAGTGCAATTTGCGTAATGCCAATTATATTTGCTATCGTGCCGCTAGATTCGACAACGTGTTGATCGAATCTATTTTCCAGATGATTAACCTCGCTTACAACCCTAACGACTTGGTCTATCGCATCTGATTTTTGGGTGCCGTTGACGAGTTCCTTAACTACAAAAACAGAACCATCGGAATGTAACTCTTCTACATTATTTTCGGTAGCAACAATATTTTCGGTCGTCAGAAATAGGATTAATAGAATCAGGGACAGGCTTTTGGGTATCGCGGGCCAGCGGTTTAACCCAATCACTGTAACCGCTCCGCGTGGGCAATGAGTTCTTTTGCCGATATCAATGGTTTTACGACTTGATATGCGTGCCTGTCCAGTTTTTTCAGTTCTTCATGCATCATCTCTTTAGCAGTAAGTACAATCACAGCTTTCCGTTTTTG
>JBAUHS010000132.1:0-3870 GCA_049680405.1 Salaquimonas sp.
GATCAATCATCAGCAGATGAAATGGCAGACAAAGTACTCACGGCCTTCATGGCAATGGAAAATGAATTTGATTGCAGATTGCTCTCCCCCGTTGAAGCAATTCGCGAAGCAAAAATCGTGAACTGCAAGAAACCTGTTGTTCTTGCTGATGTTCAGGACAATCCGGGCGCTGGCGGGACCTCTGACACAACAGGGCTTCTTGCTGCATTGATATCTGAAGAGGCCAAAAATGCAGTCTTGGGTCTGATGTGCGATCCAGAAATGGCGCGGCTAGCTCATCAAGCCGGCACCGGAAAAATCATCTGCGGTTCAATTGGAGCGAAGAGTGGCACGCCGGATCAGTTTCCAATAGTCGGCAGTTTTCTGGTTGAAAAACTGGATGAAGGAAATTGCCGCTTCACTGGCGAAATGTATGGTGGAGGGCTGGCAGTTCTAGGGAGAAGCGCAGTTTTGAAAATTATTTCCGGGGAATCAGATATCCGCATTGTCGTAACCAGCCAGCGGAGCCAATGCCTTGATCTTGGCTTGTTTACCCATTTCGGGATTGAGCCGCAAAACTTTGCTATCGTCTGCGTTAAGAGCACCGTTCATTTTAGAGCGGATTTTGAACCCATTGCATCGAGAGTTATCAATGTGGCAACTCCGGGTGCGTTTGTCTGTGAATTGGACAAGATTCCCTATCAACATCTGCCAAAAATGGTGAAACGCGGACCTGCCAGCAAGCAAAAATAAAACAAACAGACTGGCTATTCCCAACTTGGACAAATAAACGCCACCTTGATGTAGAACAAAGACTTTCCATTCTCATGCTCCTATAGTGGTCGAAACAACAGGAGGAATGGTAATGTTAGCAACCTACACACTCACCCAAACCATCGCATTGCTGTTGGGCCTCTATTTGCTCGCCGCAGGCATAGGTTTACTGACGGACTCAAAGGCATTTGCCGGCGTTTTGGATGAATTCAAATCCAGCATTGGCCTGACCTATATTGCCGCCATCGCCGCCTTTGCCATTGGCGCTGTTTTGGTTGCCATTCACAATCTGTGGGCAACACCGCTTCAGATCATCGTCTCACTCGTTGGCTGGGCAGCATTATTCGAAGGATTGCTGATGCTGGCTTTCCGCAGGCCGTTTTTTACACTGGTTGGCGCAATTCCGCTCAATGCAAATGTCATGAAAGCTTATGGCGTATTTGTGCTGGTATTGGGCACGGTGCTGATTGCGATGGTGTTTATATAACCTGGTTCGCAATCACTGCCAGTTGATATAGGCCAAAATTGCAGTGACTGTTATCGTGGCCGCGAGCGTTGAGATCAGGATTGCCGCAGAGGAGCGCTTAACCATCAATTTGTATTGAGCCGCAATGACGAAAACATTTTGTGCAACCGGACAAGCCGCAATAACAACGGCAATAGCGATAATCTCTGTCGGAAGGCCAAATGCTGACAGCGCAAGAAACACGGCAATCGGGTGCACCACCAGTTTCAAAAATGTCACCACGCCTACAAATGTATGATGACTCTCTACATCCCGTTCAAACAAAGAGAGCCCCAAAGCAAACAAAGCTGTTGGGGGGCCAGCAGCCCCAAGAAACACAACAAATCGTTCGGCAGGCTCCGGCAGACCCAGCCCTGTGGAAGACAGGGCAACACCAAGAATGATCGCAATCGCAAACGGGTTCTTGATTGCTTTTCCCACGGCATAGGCAAATGCGTGCAAACGCGAACCTCCGCTTCTTGTTTCCAATAGCGTGATGGAAAGCGGGATCAAAACCAGCAGATCAATGATCAGAACACTTGCGGAAATCCGGATGCCTTCATCACCAAAATTCGCAGCAGCGATCGGCAGCGCCAAGAATCCTACATTGGCTATAGAGGCCGCCTGCCCTGTCAGAGCCATCTCACCAAGAGCAGCAGGCTGACCGATTTTAGACTGATAGACGCTGCAAAATATCATGCCGATTGAAAACAGAACCAGCCCGGCCAACAGCCACCCCGCAAGCAAGTCACGATCCAAAATGGCGCTGAAATCCTGCCGCGCCAGCGTTCCTGCAACAAGAGCCGGCATGGCAAAATAAAACACAAATGTATTGATTGAGCTGACAGCACTTGTTTCCACCATTCCGGCACGCGCAGCAAAATAGCCAATACCAACAACAGCAAAGAATGGCAAAGTCAGATTTAAGATATCAAGCATGGTCAGAAAATTCAGCACTATTAATGGAATTCAATGTTTCATCTTGACCCTAAGCAATGCCGAATTACAAAACAATCCAAAGCCTGCTGTGTAAAGCAAACAAAAGCCAACACAGCACGCTTTTCAGAAATCGCCTTTAACAGCTTATGCCTTTGGCAGATGAATCGCGAACTTCTCACGAATGATCCTGTCCAACTGAGGATCAATGATCGGCTTGCGGGGACTATCAAGTATTTCGCGTTTCCGTTTGATGGCATTTTGAACAAGATCCGGTTTGCCAACCTCGGCCCATTCTTTCGGGCTTAGCCTGTCCGCAATCTTTGGATAGACGTAATCGCGTTGCATCAAATGAAGTGTTTGCTCGCTGCCTAGATAATGCCCCGGTCCGCCTAGGCAAACCGATTTCATCGCCTCGATCGAAACGCTCTCATCAGTCACTTCAATCCCGCGCACACAGCGCTGGGCTTGTCCCAAAAGATCATCACCCAAAATAAGCGACTCCAGCGAAAAACCAAGCAAAGACGCATGCATGCCGACAGCTTCATAAACCATGTTGAGGCCAGACAGGCCTGCCATAACATTTGAGCACATCTGCTCCCATCCTGCCTGCATATCCGGCAGTTTTGCATCGGCAATCCCTGCCGCAGCACCGCCGGGCAATCCGTAGAAATGATGCATCTGCGCGCAACCAGCGGTCAGCAATGCCTGCTCGCCGGAACCACCAGACATCGCACCTGAGCGAAGGTCGGAAACAAATGGCCAGGTTCCAAATATGCACGGATGCCCCGGCTTCATGGCATTCACATACACCATGCCTGCCAGGCACTCCGCCACAGCTTCCACAATAGCCAAAGCGATGGATGCAGGAGCTGTTGCACCTGCCTGTCCGGCAGACAGCAAAAGAATTGGCATGCCGTATTCGACACACTTCTCCATCACCTTACAGCTTTCAGTTGCGAATTTCATTGGCGGGACGACAAAGCAATTTGAATTGGAAAGGAAAGGACGAGCCCGCCACTTCTCTTCTCCGCCCGCAATGTGATGCAGCAGATCCATACAGCCATCCACATAGTCAGGATCAAAGATTGATGTGCCCACGTGCTTCTTTGTACCGGCACAAGAAGCGTAGATCGTGTTCAAATCCATCTCATAATTGTCGACGATATCGCGGCAAACCATTGGCCGCTGGAAGAAATGCACATTGTCCAATTCTTCAGTAATACGTGCAGCATCGAACAAATCCTGCACCGTACATTCGCGGTATTCGGTATTTTCTTGATCGACCAGATAGACCGCCGCGCCAGCAGTTCCGTAATGAACCTTCTTGCCAGACAAATGCATATCGTGTTTCGGGTCACGCCCGTAAAGCGTAACTTCCTTGGCAGCGACTGCTAACATATCTTCGACAACGGAACGCGGGAAACGTATTCGATTATCATCACCAAGGATGCAGCCTGCGCCCACCAGTAAATCCACGCCGGATTGGGGTGCATCGGCAAATCCGATGACTTCCATCGCCTCAAGCGCAGCTTCATGAATCTTCAGAACATCAGCATCAGAGAGCGGTTTGTACCGCCCGCCCTCCATACCCATGCGGATTGGCTTGATATCATCTGTCAGTGGAGCGGCCCTGACTGCGTGGCGTGCTGCCCTCCCCCCGGACCGTGCTGCTC
>JBAUHS010000133.1:0-2566 GCA_049680405.1 Salaquimonas sp.
AAAACCTATGTCTATGAGTTTGATCTCGTTAAGAGTGGCACCTTTATGTACCACCCCCATGCGGACGAAATGGTACAAATGGCCATGGGTATGATGGGCATGTTTATAGTTCATCCAAAAGACCCGACCTTCATGCCGGTGGATCGCGATTTCCTTATCATGCTCAACGCCTTTGATATTGATCCGGGAACCTATGTGCCACGCGTCATGACAATGACAGAGTTCAATCTGTGGACCTGGAACAGCCGCATCTTCCCCGATATCGATCCGCTGGTTATAAACAAAGGCGATAAGGTTCGCGTGCGGGTTGGCAATCTGACAATGACCAATCACCCGATGCACATGCATGGCTATGACTTCAAAGTAACCTGCACCGATGGCGGATGGGTTCCTCCCTCAGCCCAATGGCCGGAAGTGTCAATCGATATACCTGTAGGTGCCATGCGCGCCTATGAGTTTGATGCCAACCATCTCGGAGATTGGGCCATTCATTGCCACAAGTCCCATCACACGATGAATGCGATGGGTCACAACATTCCGACTTTCATAGGTGCTGACAAAACCCAGCTCACTGGAAAAATCCGCAAATTACAGCCTGAATATATGCCGATGGGAACCGCTGGCATGGCAGATATGGGTACTATGTCGATGCCACTACCTGATAACACAATACCAATGATGACCGGCTGGGGTCCGCATGGGCCAATTGAGATGGGAGGAATGTTCTCGGTTGTGAAAGTGCGCGAAGGCATTGGAGCTGACGATTACTCTGATCCAGGTTGGTATGAAAATCCACCAGGAGAACAAGCCTATGAATGGACTGGTGAATTGCCTGAATTTTCGAAAGCGGCAGACGCTTCCACCAAGATCACCCCAAAACCTGCATCCAATAAAATGGATCACTCAAACATGAAACATGAACACTAAACCAATAAGGAACATCAACATGAAAACACTATTAAAAACCACTGCCTCTATTGCGCTTGTTGTGGCAATGGCAAGTTCGGCTTTTGCGACCGATTACACCAAAGGTGTCGTCAAGAAAGTCGATATGAAACAAAAGAAAGTAACTATCATCCATGAGGAACTGGCCAATCTCGATATGCCAGCCATGACGATGGTTTTCATCACAGCTGATGAAGCAATGCTGGAAAAAATGAAAGAAGGCCAAAACATTGAATTTGTGGCGGATAGAATTAAAGGAAAATTGACGGTAACAGAACTCAAGGAGTAGGATGTTGGCTTCTACAAATTTGCTGAACTCCAAAGTCATGCTTGCAGGAGCGGTATTAGTGGTCGGTCTGGCGTCTGGCAATCGGTGGTTTTCTACCGATAACCAAGTGGTGTCTGGACTACCAATTGTGGAGATCTCTCTTCCGCAGTTAAGCGAAAGAGCAAAAGTCGGTGAAGCTGCGTTTACCGAAAATTGTGCAACCTGCCACGGTACAAATGCCGCTGGGCAGGATGGCATTGCCCCGCCGCTTGTTCACATCATTTATGAGCCTTCACATCACGGCGACCAGGCATTCTATCTTGCCGCCAAAAATGGCGTTCGTGGCCATCATTGGCCATTTGGAAACATGCCTCCTGTTGAAGGAATTACAGATCAAGATATTGCGCATATCACCTTTTATGTTCGTGAACTCCAGCGCGCCAACGGAATCAACTAGGAAAAGACAATGAAAAAAAGAACACTCGCTGCCGCTGCCGCATTAACCCTTATCGTCACTGGAACTGCCATTGCCCACAAGGGCGCAACTGGCATGGTCAAGATGCGTATGGACGCGATGTCAGCGATTGGTGACAATATGAAATCGATTTCCGCAATGCTGACCGGCAAAGCCACATTTGATGGAGCATTGTTATCTACGCAAGCTAGAGAAATTTCCGATCATGCGACTACCTTTCCAGATCACTTCATGATGCAAATGGATGACCAAATGACGGAAGCATCGCCAGCGATTTGGGAAAAACCAGACGAGTTCAAGAAACAATCTGCAGTACTCGCGGAGCTGGCAAATGCGCTTTCTGCAAAAGCAGCTGAAGCAACAATAGGAGAAGCTCTTACGGCAGATTTCCAAGCAGTGGCTGGAACCTGCAAATCTTGCCATGAGCAATTTCGGATTAAGAAATAGATGGCTGTTGTATTTGAAAGACCGCATTGCAGTGATTTGTTATGGAATCGAAAATTAGCTCTCAAACCAGCTTTGGACAGGAAGTGCTTGTTCGGTAAGCTAGGGTCAGGATCCATTTATTAACGCGAAATGGCCCATAACAAGGGGGCTTTATACAAAGACAATCCTACCTGCCGGAAATTGCTTTGACCCTCCTCAGTGAGCTTCCTAGGGAGCTAATCAAAGATTATGTATTTGCTGGGCAAGGTATCGAAGGCCACATCATCAATTTGCGTAAACCATGGCACCGAATTCGAGCCGAAATCGATCTCGATGATGTCCGTCTTCACGATCTCCGGCACAGCTTTGCCAGCATCGCTGCCGGTGAAGGCATGAGCCTTCACATCATTGGAAAACTACTCGGACATACCCAGGCGATTACAACTCAAAGA
>JBAUHS010000134.1:0-2524 GCA_049680405.1 Salaquimonas sp.
CCTGGCCGATATGGGCTGAAAGTGCGCGGAAAATCGCCCAATCTTCCTTGGCGTCGCCCGGTGCGAAATTGGCCCGATTGCCCATTTGTACGCGGCCTTCGGTATTGACCCAGGTGCCTGATTTTTCTGTATAAGTGGCAGCTGGCAGAATGATGTCCGCACGGTGTGCGCCTGCATCGCCATGGGAGCCGATATAAACAACGGTGCCTTTGACCTTGCTCATGTCCAGTTCATCTGCGCCGAGCAGAAACAGCAGATCCATTGAGCCGAGCATCTCGCCGGTCGCTTTGCCGCCTTTTGACGGAACAAAGCCGAGATCGAGGCCGCCAACTTGAGAAGCCCCGGTGTGAAGAATGTTGAAGCCGTTCCAATCGTCGCGGATCGCGCCCATTGATTCAGCAGCACTTGCTACCATCGCCATGACAGAAGCGCTGTCTGAACGGTTCAGCGCGCCCTGCCCGATGATAAACATAGGGTTTTTCTTTTTGATCTTACCGTAATTGGCAAATTGTTTCAGCGCTTCAGGACCTTCACCAAGAGCAGTATATTCGTAAGTCAGATCCATCTGCTCACCAACAACGCCAACCAAGAGGTCGCCCTGCGTATAACGCTTGCGAATTCGCGCATTGAGAATCGGCGCTTCTTTGCGCGGATTGGTGCCGATCAACATGATTGCGTCAGCGTCTTCGATGCCGTCAATCGTCGTATTGAAAATATAAGATGCGCGGCCATTTGCCGGATCAAGCACACTGCCTTCAGGGCGGCAATCCATGTTCGGCGAGCCGATTTGTTCCATCAGTTTTTTCAGCGAATAGATATCTTCAACAGAAGCCAGATCACCGGCAACCGCGCCTATTTTGTTTGCTTTGGCAGCTTTCACTTTGCTTGCGACAGCAGCCAATGCTTCGGTCCAGGTCGCTGGCTGCAATTTGCCGGATTTGCGAATATAAGGCTGATCCAAACGCTGGGTTTTCAAACCGTCGAACACAAAGCGTGTCTTGTCTGAAATCCATTCTTCGTTCACCGCTTCATTGATCACCGGCATGATGCGCATGACTTCGCGAGAGCGCGTGTCCACACGAATGTTGGAACCCACGGCATCCATCACGTCGATGGTTTCGGTCTTGCCCAATTCCCACGGACGGGCAGTATCTTGATACGGACGCGATGTAAGCGCACCAACCGGGCAAAGATCGATCACATTGCCCTGCAATTCGGACGTCATCGCGTTTTCGAGATAGGTGGTGATTTCCGCGTCTTCGCCGCGACCAATGAGGCCAAGCTCGGAAATGCCGGCCACTTCAGTGGTGAAGCGAACGCAACGTGTGCAGTGAATGCAGCGGGTCATTTTGGTGCGCACCAGCGGCCCGATATATTTGTCTTCCACCGCGCGCTTGTTTTCGTGGTAGCGGTTTTTGTCGATACCATAGGCCATTGCCTGGTCCTGAAGATCGCATTCGCCGCCCTGATCGCAAATCGGGCAATCAAGTGGGTGGTTGATCAACAAGAATTCCATCACGCCTTCGCGGGCTTTTTTGACCATCGGCGATTTAGTCGAAACGACTGGCGGTTCACCATTTGGCCCCGGACGCAAATCCTTGACGTTCAGCGCGCAGGATGCTTGCGGCTTTGGCGGTCCGCCTTTGACTTCCACAAGGCACATGCGGCAATTGCCAGCGATGGACAGACGTTCATGGAAGCAGAAACGCGGAACCTCGGCACCAGCGGCCTCACAGGCCTGTAACAGCGTGTAAGTATCTGGAACTTCTACTTCATTGTCGTCGATGATCAGCTTCGTCATCTTGTTGCCTTCAGTTTTCTTGTTCGTGCCTTGGCACGGTTTTTATATATATTATTTCACGGCGTTCGACGCCTTGTTCTTATTCGTAATCCTCGGGCTTGTCCCCGATTTAGTCATCCTCGGGCTTGTCCCGAGGATGACGACGATCAGAAAGTCACTCAGCCGCCTCCATAACCTGTTTTTCGGTTACAGCGCCATGGCTGTCAGCATTGTGTGAATACTGATCAATACGTGCCTCGATCTCGTGGCGGAAATGGCGGATCAAGCCCTGAACCGGCCAGGCCGCAGCGTCGCCAAGGGCGCAGATTGTGTGACCTTCCACCTGTTTGGAAACGTCGAGCAGCATATCAATCTCGGATTTTTGCGCACGACCTTCAACCATGCGTGTCAAAACGCGCCACATCCAGCCTGTGCCTTCGCGGCAAGGCGTACACTGGCCGCAGCTTTCATGCTTGTAGAAATAAGCCAGTCGACCAATCGCCTTGATCATATCAGTGGAATTATCCATCACGATCACAGCCGCCGTACCAAGTCCGGATTGCAATCCGCGGAGCGTGTCAAAATCCATCGGTGCATTGATGATCTGTTCTGCAGGAACACAAGGAACGGACGAGCCGCCCGGAATGACCGCTTTCAGATTATCCCAGCCGCCACGAATGCCGCCGCAATGCCTGTCGATCAGTTCCTTGAAGGGAATGCTCATGGCTTCTTCGACGGTGCAAG
>JBAUHS010000135.1:0-36632 GCA_049680405.1 Salaquimonas sp.
TTCTTGCACCAGGCCACATGTTGTTTATTGGCAAATGCCTTTTTGGCTTCCTGTTTTACCACATAATCGGCGATGGTGAAAAAGCTGGTAAAGGCCTGAGCGGGGGCAATGCCGGTTGCAGACAATGCTGCGGCCAAAGGCAGGGCCAAAAGCAGTCTCTTGGTGGTAATAGGGTTCATGAAGTGGCTCCGTGAAAAATCAAAACTTTGTCTCAGCATCAAAACTACACGAGCGCCCATAGACGGCAAGTATAAAAATTATCCAGTATTGGTTGGCCTGTTTCAATATGGGACAGGTTCCAGTTGGCATGAAAATCGCATAGGCCAAATTAGAGTAATTTTGGAGGCTTATGATGAGTTTTGGAACGCGCATAATTGAAGCAGAAGTTGCAACGGTGGTTAATGTTGATGAATTGCCTGATCGTCGGGCAAACCAGCGCCGCCGAGTGCTGAAAAGTGCAAATATTTTCTTCAACAAGGGGTACGGTGCATATGATTGCGTCGTGAAAAACCTTACGGACGCAGGTGCCCTGATCAAGATGGAAGACAGTTCAGGCCTTCCGGGTATTTTTGATTTTGTTGTCAAAGGCGAAGATGAAAAGCGCCCCGCCAAGATCGCTTGGCGATCCAATGGAATGTGCGGAGTTAAGTTCCTGTAACCGGATTTGGGAGGATACGGTTGTTTGGGAAAGGAAGGCGTGGCTTCGGTCACGCCTTTTTTATTATCTAAGAAAAGAGAGAGCCGCGCGGGCGGCGCGGCTCTCCAAATAATCTGGGACCTATATTTGGGGCGGGTCCCGGATTATTATTTCTGCTTACTATTGATATTGGGCGTAGACTGTCTCTGCTCTAAAGCCTGCGGCTCTTCCTGCCGGGCTGGGGTTCCAATTGCATTGAGCACCAAAGCAAGATAGCGAACCGCCGAGGAATTGCTGCCCGTTATTGCAGCCGCCTGTGCTTAAATTGTAATTGCCATTGCTTCCCCAGGCTGACCCTCGGCAAGATGTGCCTGCGCCATTTGCGGTGTAACCGGTTTGACATAGTCGAACAAATACTGATCCAGCCACCGTAAATGCCAAGCATCCACCGGGTTGTCCACCTTGCCCTGGAGGTGGGCCAATATTGAGTGCTTGTTGAGAATTTGCTGCCTGGCTTGAAAGCGTTAAAGCAGTAATGGTTGCAAATGCCATGATTTCTTTTTTCATTTTATGGTCCTTGTTGAATGCCCCAAAAAGCGTTTGTTTCACCTTAGTTGAATGGCGAATTACAGATCTTGGTTCTTCCACTAAACGATGTGTAGGTATTAGTTTCCTGCCTGTAGGACTTGAACCGCGCGATACAATATAGGTAGTGAGCCTGACTGAACTGGCCTCCTCCATATTGCGGTGGTGGTTGCACCGGATAAACTGGTGGCACTGGTTGTGCTTGTACAAACCGACATTCAAATCTGGTTCCGAAATTGTCTTGTATTCGTACCAGCACATTTGGAGGAAAGCATTGCGGCGGCTGTCCGTATCCTGGCGGCGGCGGCAGTTGATTGCAATTAAATCCGATGCAAGGTTGCGGCGGTTGTCCAATATTATTTGGCCCGATATTACTTATCGAATTTTGGGCTTGAGCTGCCCCTCCGATTGAAACAGTCCCTGTTGTTAACAGGGTGATGATAATTTTTTTTAATACCATGTCTTAACTCCTGAGTGGATTGCCAGTCATCATTGAAACGCGGCAATTCGAAACCCGTTTTCCAACCCCGTTTGCAACATGACGTGAATATGGAAGAGATTGAATCAGGTGATCACCCCAATTTACAAATCGGGATTTTGCGGGCAGTTTAGGCGAATGAGTGTTGGGGCGACGGATTTCGGGTTGAGCAAGATGTGCAAATGCATATCAGGTGTCAGCAAGAAATCTCTTTGGAAGACTGAATTGCTAAATTCGTTCAGCAGTGAAGTCCATTAAACGTCGATCAGTCCGTCTTTCATGGCGCGAACCAATAAAGCAGCGGTAGAATGCACGTCCATTTTTTTCATCAGACTTGTGCGGTGACTATCTACAGTCTTTGGGCTTACGCCAAGATGCTCGCCAATCTGATTATTGGATTGACCCCGGGCTATGCATTGAAGCACCTCAATTTCCCGCGCGGTAATCTCACTGGAAGTATTGCTTTCACTTATTATTTTTTGTGCAGCTTTGGAAATAACCTGTCTGCCAGATGCTATTTTCAAAATACCTTCACAAATCTCAGATGGAGGGGCGTTCTTCAAAAACAGCCCTTTGACACCGGCCTCCAGCAATTGGTTAAAAATAGCAGAAGATGGATTTCCAGTGATGATCACGAAATGTGTTTTTGGCGACCAGCGCTTGGCTTCGATCAGTGTTTCAAGACCATTGGCTCCTGGCATGGAAAGGTCCAACAAAGCGCAATCGGGCTGGGTGCGTTTGATGACCGATATGGCCTCGATGCCATTGGTTGCCCAGCCAACAACATCACATCCATCCATTTGACTCAAAGCCTGCCGCATTCCATCCAAAGTGAATGCGTGATCATCGGCCAGGACGATGGTAATGGATTTCAAACTAGAGCTCTCCGGTTTATCAACAGGCTGAACAAAAATGTTCAGGTGTTATGTTTATCCATTATCTTGGTCGTGACAATGCAGTGTTTGGCATTTGCTCAAGGAACATCAACAGGGAATCGTTTAGCAAAGCAACCCTCAACCGATGTCGTGCCAATGGATGCTGCCAAGGACGCCAGCGCTCTTCAACCTTTTATCCAATTTTATCTGGATGCCAGTCGAAATTTGAGCCCAAGACAAGTTTTGGAGCTGGGGGAAAAGGGAGCATTTTCGTCAATTGAGACAGCTACACCGAATTTCGGTTATATCAAGTCAGCGATATGGCTCAGAATTAATCTGCGGAATGTAACAGAAGATATTTCTGAATGGCGGTTGTTTTTCCGTGAAAATTTCATGCAGCAGTTTGCGGTTTACAAGATTTCAGAAGGCGGCGATTTCGAGACCCTGATTTTACAAAATGAGTTATCCAAGTTTCAAAGTCGCCCTATCAGTTTTCCGGAATTGGTTGCGCCCTTAAGTCTGGAACCACGTGAAACTGCCACTTTACTGGTTCGATATGAGTCGGGCGGCTCGTCAGAGCTTTCATTCTCAATTGAAACCATCGAAAGCTTCGAGTCGTTGACTTCCAGGCGAACGGCGAAGAATTTTATCTACTATGGCATGGTAGTGCTTTTATGCATCATCGCATTGATGGCCTATGTCGCGACACGCCAAACCGCATTTGTTGCCTATACATTTTACGCAATCAGCGCCTTGATGTTTATTGTGCATGCGGATGGAAACGGCTTCAAATATGTCTGGCCGGACTATCCGCTGTTCAACGCATTTGCCACCATTTTTTTGGGCACCTCTCTCAGTATTGCTTGCACTAATTTTGCGCGAATATTTTTGAAGACGCCCATCTTTCATCCAATTTTGGACAAGGCATTGATTGGGATGATGGCGTTGGCCTTTATTATCTTTGCCTCGTCATTGTTTTTTGATCATCAACAGATCAAACAGATTTTGATTTTGACAACCTTGCTTTCAATTGTACTGGCAACGGCCTCGGGGTTCGTTGCTGCGTTGACTAGATTTAAAGAAGTACGGTTTTACGTGCTGGCATGGACTGGCGTTTTGGTGTCAGCAAGTATTATGGCTTCGCGTCATTGGCTCGGTATTGAAATCTCGGAAGAACTGCAATTTGACTCCATGCGCATTGTTTTGGTTGTCGATGCAACAATGATGGGACTGGCGATCTGGGACAACTTGAACCAGGGTAGAAAGGCCCAACATCTGGCGTTGAAATCCAGCCTCGCCAGTGCAGAACGGAGTCTGAAACTCAGTACGCGCTTGCATGAACTTGAGCAAAAATTTGAAACCGTAACAAAGATTGCGGAAATCAAGGACAATAAACTGATCAACACTTTGCATGACCTTCGCCAACCGCTTCACGCGCTTCGGTTGAACGTCAACAACCTCGCTCATATGGGTGATGAAGCTGTTGATCAAAACTCCGTGGAACAGACTTTCAACTATCTTGAAAATTTAGTGTCTGAGCACTTCTCTGAGGCCAACAATCTGCTTGGCGACACTGGCGACCTGACGGCAATCGCTACGGCAAAATCAAAAATGGTAATGCCGGACGAGGAAGTGGAGCGAATAGACTTTGATGAGATATTGAAGAACATTCACGAAATGTTTTTACTTGATGCAGAGGAAAAGCAGCTTGATTTTCGGTTTGTCAAAAGTTCGAAAAATACGGATGCAAATGCGTTGGTTATTATGAGGATGATCAATAACCTGGTTGCCAACTCGATCAAATATACGGATCAAGGCAAGATACTTCTCGGGGTTCGCCAATTTGGTGATCATATGCGTATAGAAATACACGATACAGGGTCTGGCATGAGCCGTGCGGAATTTGAAACGGCAAAACAAAGACATCAAAGGTTGGGCAAAGATGCTTCAAGAAAACCCGGCGATGGCCATGGCCTGGCAATTGTTGAGGAACTTGCCGATCGAAATGGCTACAAGTTTGACATGCTTTGCGAACGCAGCAGTGGATTGAGTCTTGGGATAACGGTTCCTGTCAGGCAATAATCCTGGATAAAAAATTTTCAATATTCTGATTGGTTGACTTTCCAGCAGTCATCTTGTGTCTAAAGGCGCAACCCCTTTTTTGTGAATGGATTTCATGTCCCTACGTATCGCAACTTTTAACGCCGAAAACCTCATGCAACGGTTTGATTTCTCCGGCTATCGAAACGAATTGCGCCGTGACCGCACTTTGCAGATGCTCGATATCAAAGATCAAAAGCATTATGAGCAATTGGAACAGGCAAGGGTGGTTGCTCATTCTGATGACACGATGCAATTAACAGCTTTGGCGATTGCCGACTGTCAGGCGGATATTATTTGTTTGCAGGAGGTTGAAAATCTCGATGCGCTTCATGCGTTTGAATATGGTTATTTGTTCAAAATGGTTGGCGCAGGCTATCGGCACAAATATCTGGCCGAGGGCAATGACGGGCGGGGAATTGATGTTGCGGTGATGACGCGCTCCCAAACGGCGGATGGTCAGGAAATCGAATTTGTTAAGATGCAGAGCCATGCTCATCTGACTTATAAAGATCTGGATTTGATGAATCAGGATTTGGAAGAAATGGGGGAGTTGCCTCATGAGAATATTTTCAGGCGTGATTGTCTTGAGATAGATTTTCGAATTGATGGCAAACCGCTGACATTGTTTGTTGTACATTTCAAATCGATGGGGCCTGGTAAAAACGGAGTGGACGGTCGGGAATATACAATGCCGGTGCGCGATGCCGAGGCACGGGCAACCAAGAAGATTATCGAGCGAAAATTCGGCAAAGGTAAAACCGCGAATAAGCGCTGGCTGGTTTGTGGTGATTTGAATGATTATCGCTCACGCATTGTTGTCTCAGGCGACAAGCACAAAGGATTTTCGTTTGAGCCTGCAAAGGAAGAACGTAGCGGGTTTGATGTGCTGGTCGACAAGGGGTTTGCAGTCAATCTGGTGGAGCGTAGGCCCGTGATGGATCAATGGACGCTTTATCATTCTCGCGGACCAGAAGAGCAGCATTTGTGTCAGTTGGATTATTTGCTCGCTTCACCTTCTCTGGCCCAATCCAATGCCAAGGCGGTTCCGGAAATTATTCGTAACGGTCAACCCTACCGAACGCCATTTCCCGGGGGGCAAAATGTTGAGCGCTATCCGCGTACAGGATGGGATCGGCCAAAATCCTCAGACCATTGTCCCGTTGTAGTGCGTCTCAATATGGTATGATTTGCAAAATTTTAGACGAATCACGCCCGTAAATGCGTAATACGGACTGCGTATTGGATATTTTATGCTTAGTTTATTTGAGATTGCCGCTCTGTTGCTTGCCATTTCCGCGTTTTTCGGCTGGGTCAATCATGTGGTTCTGAAGCTGCCTCATACGATCGGCCTATTGGTTATGGCGCTTGTAACGTCACTCGTCCTGCTTCTGGCTGAAAAGCTGTTCCCGGCACTTTCCATCACCAACACCATGCAAGCTGCCATCGGGCAGATTGATTTTTATGCAACGGTTATGGAAGGCATGCTGGCGTTTTTATTATTTGCTGGTGCTTTGCATGTGGATTTTGATTTTCTCAAGGATCAGAAATGGGCCATTGGTGTATTGGCGACTATCGGTGTGTGCATATCAACGACAGTGGTCGGTATCGGTTTCTGGTTGCTCGCAGGACTGTTTGGAATTGACTTGCCGTTGATGTGGGCTCTTGTGTTTGGTGCCCTTATCTCGCCAACAGATCCTGTTGCCGTTTTGTCCCTTTTGAAATCGGTGAATGTTCCCCATTCGCTTGAAGCCAAGATTGCTGGTGAGTCTCTTTTCAATGATGGCGTGGGCGTTGTGGTGTTCACCATTCTTGTGGCAATTGCTGTTGGCTCAGCGGGCGAGGGCGGTCATGTGGACGCGGCCCATGTTGCTGAACTGTTTTTTGTGGAAGCAGGCGGCGGAGCATTGCTTGGCTTGTTTACAGGTTGGATTGCCTATCGGGCCATGGCAACGATGGATCAGTATTCTTTGGAAATTCTGATCACGCTGGGCGTGGTGGCTGCGACCTATGCCATAGCCATTCGTCTGCATATATCCGGTCCCATAGCAGTCGTTGTAGCCGGACTTCTAGTTGGCAATCGTGGTGCAAGAATCGGCATGAGTGAGGAAACGCGAAAGCATTTGTTTGAATTTTGGGAATTGCTGGACGAAATATTGAACTCGGTCTTGTTTCTGCTCATCGGCCTTGAAGTATTGATCCTGACTTTCGACCCTTCATTTGGATGGCTGGCCGCCTGTAGTATCCCGCTTGTGTTGATGGCCCGGTTCATAGCCGTCAGTCTCCCGGTTATCAGCCTTTCAAAGTTTCTGCCATTCACCTCTGGCGCTATTCCGGTTTTGACTTGGGGTGGTCTGCGGGGAGGGATATCTGTTGCATTGGTTCTGTCTCTGCCTGAGAATGAGTTCAAACCAGTGCTGTTAACGGCGACCTATGCAGTTGTGTTGTTCTCGATTATCATTCAGGGACTTACCGTCAAGAAGGTTATTTCAAAAACGGTTGATCCAACTCTATTGTAGTTTAATAGGGATTTAAAAATCGGACGGCAACGCCCCGCCGTCCGATCTTTAAAATGTGCTGCCGGAAGTTCCGCCGGAAATACAAAGCGAGGGGGGCTGGTATTTCCCATCCGGCAGCACTTTTATAAGGATTTCATTCGAGGCGCGATGCCTCAAATGAAGCCCTTAAGAGATGGTCCATCTTTGGGGGTCGCCGTATCGCAGGGCAAATGGATGGACCATCGGTACAACTGGCTAAGCGTGGGCCGCGTTGCCAGTTGATCAGTAAATTTGTGGAAAAAGATTTTAGAAGCACCCCTCGATTTGTCCGCATCTTGTTGTTTGTTGTCTAGCATACTGGCTTTGCAGCAGCAGCTGACTATCAAACTCTGGCGGTCAAATCTGGCCTAAATGGGTTCAATTGTGGCGGAAAATTGAGGCAATCTGTCGATTGTGTGTTTCCACACTACACTCATTTAAAATAGGGCCAAATCAACTCTTTGAAGTATTTTATTACATTTCGTGTTGTTGCAAAGATGTGATCAAAAACCGGATAAAATATGACCTTTGGTAAATAAATTATTCCGTCATTGGTTCGCAAAAAGGAAATCATTGACCTAATGACGGTGCGAATTTAACAGTGTCGGTTACAAAACAGTGTGTGTAAGGATTTCTTCCTAGCACTGTTACACAAGAGGAGCTGGATCGGGTTTTGTTCCGATCAGAGGGAGCGGAATGGCTGATTTTTTTGAACTGGAAACGCTTGCACTACATGCAGGCCATGTGCCTGATAGCGATCATGGATCGCGGGCAGTACCGATCCATCAAACCACATCCTATGTTTTTAAAGATGCGAGGCAGGCTGCAGCGCTTTATAATATGGAAGAAGGCGGGCATTTATACTCACGGATTTCCAATCCAACAGTAGCAGTGCTTGAGCAAAGACTGGCCGCTATGGAAGGCGGCGTTGCGTGTGTTGCGACCGCCTCAGGGATGGCCGCTCTTTCCTGCACAACCATGATGTTGGTATCAGCGGGAGATCATATCGTTTCGACCGCACAGCTATACGGCGCGAATATCAACCTGTTGAAAAATACCATGCCGCGCTTCGGCGTTGAAACGAGCTTTGTTCACGGGCGTGATCTGGATGCCCTGAAGGCTGCGATACAGGAAAATACCAAATTCATCTTTTGCGAAATGATTGGAAACCCTGGGCTGGATGTTCTGGATGTGGAAGCAGTTGCGAAGATTGCAGAGGATGCTGGTATTCCACTTGTGATGGATGCAACCTTCTGCACGCCTTATTTGTTCAAGCCGCTCGACTATGGCGTCAATGTTATCGTCCACTCTGTCACGAAATGGCTTGGCGGTCACGGAACCACGATTGGTGGCGCAATTATTGACGGCGGTAATTTCAACTGGGGCCAAAACGACAAATTTCCGACTTTAACTTCACCACACTACGCTCTTGATGGCATTGTGTTCTGGGAAGAATTTGGGCCCGCTGCTCTCACCATGCGTTTGCGGGCCGAAGCCATGTATAATTTCGGTCCATCGCTTTCGCCGATGAGTGCATTTCAATTGCTCCAGGGCATAGAGACTTTGCCCCTGCGGATGGAGCGCCATATGCAGAACACAGCTAAGATGGTTGAGTTTCTTTCAAATCATGAGGCTGTCAGTTGGGTGCGCCATCCAAGTTTGCCGGATCATCCTGACCATGCAATCGCCAATCGTTTGCTTCCCAAAGGAGCTGGCTCTGTTATCGGGTTTGGCGTTAAAGGCGGGCGAAAAGCGGGGGCTGTATTTATTGAAAATGTGGAAGTTGCCTCTCATCTTGCGAATGTGGGAGATGCCAAGACATTGGTCATTCATCCAGCGTCTACAACCCATTCTCATATTTCTGCGGAAGACATGAAAACAGGTGGGTTAAGCGATGACATGATCCGGCTTTCTGTTGGTCTTGAAAATTTCGAGGATCTGAAAGCAGACTTTGACAAGGCATTGAAAGCGGCCTCTCGTATGGTGGGAGCAAAGTCATGAAGATCTTCATCCGTGGAAATGAAGTGCATGTGGCGACAGGCGGCAAAGCCCATCAAGAGGGCAAGAAATTTGTGGTGTTTTTACATGGTGCGGGCAATTCGCATTTGACCTGGGTATCGCAATCCCGCGCCATTGCTTACGATGGTTATAATGTCATAGCGCCGGATATGCCCGGGCATAATCTGTCAGCAGGCGATCCTATCGAAGGAATTGAGGCGCAAGCTGACTGGTATATGGAATTGCTAAGGGCTTTGGACTGCAAGGGCGCGGTTCTGGTCGGCCACAGCCAGGGCGGCATTATTGCCATGGAAATTGCCAGGAAAGCGCCTGAGCTGGTTGCCGGCATTGGCTTTGTGGCAACGGCGGCAGCCATTCCGGTTAATGACATGCTTATAAATATGGCTGAGAAAAAACAGGATCGCGCTATCAGTTCGATGACCTCCTGGGGGTTGGGGCCTCAATCTCATATGCATGATAATACATGGCCGGGCGCTTCAAATGTATTTTATGGACTGGAAGTGATGGAATTGAATCAGATGGCCGCTTTGCCGCGCGATCTCAAGGCATGTGCAGCTTACGATAAGGGGCTTGAGACCGCTGCCTCACTTAATATTCCGACGATCTGCATATTTGCTGAAAAAGACAAAATGACCCCAGTCAAGTTCGGTAAAGCATTGGCTGGTGCGCTGTCGAATAATGAGATGCATATTATCGCCAATTCAGGCCATACATTGCCGAGCGAAAAACCCCGCGAAATGAATATGCTGTTGCGAGGTTTTTTACGCCGGGTCTTTGCTGGATAATGCGGCTCTTTCCTGTCGCTTTGCTCCTCTTTTGGTCATGTCGAGTTGGATCAATAGATTGCTATAGCGACCCATCAACTTCTTAAACCTTATTAATTCCACGGTGAGACCATGACGATCAAAATCAAGAAAGTATGCGTAATTGGCGGCGGCACAATGGGGTCGGGTATTGCTGCCCAAGTCGCCAATGCCGGAGATCAGGTGCTTCTTCTGGATATACTATCGAAGGAGGGGGCACGAAATGCAGTGACCGAGCGCTCGCTTGATCGTATTAAAAAATCTGATCCGCCATTGCTGATGAAGCCTGAAAATATTGAACTGATTTCAATCGGTAATATTGAGGATGATCTTGCAAAGATTGCTGATTGTGACTGGATAGTTGAAGCGATTGTTGAACGCCTTGATATCAAGCGCAATCTTTATCGTTCAATGCTGCCATATTTGAAAAAGGGCGCGATGATATCTTCCAATACATCAACCATTCCGATCTCGCTGTTGATGGAAGATATGCCTGATGAATTGCGCAAGCGTTTTTGCATCACCCATTTTTTCAATCCGGTTCGTTATATGCGTTTGCTTGAATTGGTTGAAGGGAAGGAGACCGAGCCGGAAGTGATGCGTGTCCTGGCGGATTACAACGATAGAATGCTGGGTAAGGGGGTTGTTGAATGTGCTGATACGCCGGGCTTTCTCGGAAACCGTGTGGGCGTCTTTGCCATGCAGGCGGCGATTCACGAGGCAACGCAATTGGGCATCGACATCGAAAATGCCGATGCGATATTCGGCCGCCCAATGGGGATTCCAAAAACAGGAGCCTTCGGGCTTTACGATTTGATCGGTGTTGATCTGATGGCCGATGTTGTTCGATCGTTACGTTCAATTCTGCCTCAGGGCGATCCGTTCCATGAGGTCGGAGCGGAAAATGACCTGATCAATTCCCAAATTGAAAAAGGCTTTACAGGCAATAAGGGAAAAGGTGGTTTTTACGCGGAAATTGAAGGCACTGAAATGGCGCTGGATTTGAAGTCTGGCAAGTGGCGTCCCCGTAGCAATACCTTGCCGGAAATCTCCATCCAAGGAGAAAAGGACGGGGTTAACGCGCTAATAAAAGGCGAAGATATATTGTCCAAATTCGCCTGGCGGGTGCTTGCGAGAATCTTGACTTATTCCGCCAGCCTGATCCCGGAAGTGACGCAAACTCCGCAAGACATCGATGACGCCATGAAGCTTGGTTACAACTGGATCAAGGGCCCGTTTGAGCTGATTGATGAGATTGGCAGCAAAGCGTTTGTCTCCCGCCTTGAAACTGAAAAATGGCATGTGCCGGAATTCTTGCGCGATGCAAGCGGCGAGAAGTTTTACAAAGTATCAGGCAGCGAGCTTACGGTTCGCCATGCGGACGGCTCTTATCATCCGATAAAGTTGCCGGATGGTGTGGTTCGCTTTCACATGTTGCGCCAGACACTGAAGCCTGTTGCAGAAAATGCTTCGGCCAGTCTGTTTCATCTGGATGGCGGCGTTCGGCTTGTAGAGTTTCATTCCAAGGCCAATGCTCTGGATGGCAATTCCATGAAAATCGTTGCTGCTGCGGCAGCTGATCCTGGACCGGGCATCATTGTTCATAATGACGGACAACATTTTTCTGCCGGGGTTAATCTTGAGCGCTTCAAAGCATTCATAGAGGCGGAAGACTGGCAAGGAATTGACAGTTTTCTGTTTGATTTCCAGATGGCTGTCGAGGCGCTTTTGTACTGTAACGCCCCTGTGGTAGGCGCGCCGTCCGGCCTTGCAATTGGCGGCGGCTATGAAGTCTTGGCCCATTGTGACCATGTGGTGGCTCATACCAATTCCGTAATGGGACTTGTTGAGACGGTGGTTGGAGTGGTGCCTGGCGGCGGCGGGGTCAAGGAAACCTATCTACGCTGGCATTCACGGACAGGCGATTGGGCTGAGGCTGCTTTCAAGACTTTCAACCAGATCGGCTATGGGCAAACAGGAACCTCGCCTGATCTTTCCGCTGAGCTTGCCTATTTTGAGCCAAAGCGTGACACTCAGGTGATGAACCGGGACCGGCTTGTTGAAGCGGCTCTTAAAGAACTCAGCAGGCTTGGCAAAGGTTACAAACCGCGCAGCAAACCTGAGTTCACGTTAGGCGGTGGAGCCGCGTATTCACAGGCAGTGGAGCTGTTGGAAAAGGGCCGCGCGAAAGGCTGGTTCTTCCCCCATGATGTCACGGTTGCCACGCAGGTCGCCTGGATTGTATCAGGCGGAGAAAATGCTGAACAAACCATTGTGAGTGAACGCGATATGTATGCCCGCGAACGCGAAGCATTTATCCGTTTGGCAAAAACACCAGAAACGCTTACGCGAATTACCGGCATGCTGAGTGGTGTAGGGGTGCCAAGAAACTGATTAGGGTCAGGACTCATTAATTGACACGTTCAGTTATACTTCATCAAAGCTTTTGAAATTGTGTAAAAATTTAAACCTGTGATTAGTTTAAAAATAATTGTCCACAACTAGAATGAACCATGGCCGGGGACCCCTACCCACACCACCCGGTCAGGCCGCAAGTGCGCAGGGCTGTCTAACCCACGCCTGGCAGAAAACTCTCCATTGGAGGGTTCACCTGCAGCGTGCTTGCGGTTGGAGGGGTATGATTCATCGCTTGCCTGTTGATGAGAAATCTGGCGTATTATCAGACATCAAGATTTCTTTGAAAGGCCTGTTATGAAACTCTGGTACTCCCCTGCATCTCCTTTTGTCCGCAAGTGCCTTATTGTTGCCCATGAGCGTGATCTAGCATCTCAAATCGAACTTCAGGACGCTGCGGCCAATGTTGTTAAACCGGATGCCAGAATTGTGGCGTCAAACCCGACCGGTAAAATTCCGACAATGGTTCTGGACGATGGTCGTGTGTTGTTTGATAGCCGGGTTATCTGCGATTATCTAGACAGCATACATGACGGCAAGAAGTTAACGCCTCGCTCTGGTCCGAAACGCTATGAAGTGATGACCCTTGAAGCCCTTGGTGACGGTATCATGGATGCAGCAGTCAATAACCGATATGAAACAGCGCTTCGTCCAGCAGAATATCAATGGAAGGCCTGGAGCGATGGTCAGATGGGCAAGGTCAATGCCGCGTTGGATCAGATTGAAGAAAAATGGCTCAAATCCCTTGGCCGTGTTCCCAATATGGGGTCAATCGCAGTTGCTGCCGCACTTGGATATTTGGAGTTTCGGTATCCTGATCTAAAATGGCGCAAAAACCGCAAGGGCCTTTCCCGTTGGTTCAAGCGTTTTTCCGAACGCCCTTCATTTCAGGCCAGCAAACCCGATTGATTGGAAGAACGGTAAATTGGGTAGTTCGAGTCGAATGTGAGTTTGCTATACGTCAGAAAAGCAGACATCTGGGTTTGTTTGTCCTCGCCATATTGGTTTTGCGACGCATTCGCGGCAAATTTTTTTCAAATTACGCCAGATTGTAAATGATTAGGCTTGTGTGGCGGCCGCCCTGTTGACGTTGACCTCGCAATATGTTGCGATGAGGTGAGGGCGAGTTAATCTTAGGACAATTCTCCTTAAGCTTGGCAGTCTTTTGGTGTTTCCAATCGTTGCTAAGTTTTGGATATGGTTAGGAAGCCAAAAAAAATATCGTGTGCTGGGTTCGGGAGGAAACTGGGCCGGCAACCTTTGAAAAGATCATCTGGAGGGTTATTGATGAACACTAAGTACGAAACAAACAATAATGAACCTGTGCATTCAGCAATCGAGCAATTGGTTGATGACTGCAAGGCAGGCAAAACATCGCGGCGCGAGTTCCTCGCGTTGGCATCAACATTTGGACTGACAGCTGCCGCAGCCTATGGTGCGATTGGCCTTTCGCTTCCAACCGAAGCAAATGCTGCTTCTCATGCCAAAAAAGGCGGCACACTGCGCATTCTTCAAACTGTTCGCGCTGGTAAAGACCCCCGCACATTCGATTGGTCCGAGCTTGCCAATGTGCAACGCGGTATCATCGAATATCTGGTTCAGTACAATCGTAACAGTACATTCGAAGGCAAGCTTCTTGAGAGCTGGGAAATCAATGAAGACGCAACGGTCTACACATTGAATGTTCGTAAAGGCGTTAAGTGGAACAATGGCGATGACTTCACGGCTGAAGACGTCAAAAACAACATTGAACGCTGGTGCGACAAGAATGTTGAAGGTAACTCAATGGCCGGACGTTTCGCGACATTGATCGATGAAACGACCAGTAAAGCCAAAGAAGGCGCAATTGAAGTTGTTGATTCGCATACAGTTCGATTGAACCTGCCAGCTGCCGACATCACCTTGATTGCAGGCATGGCTGACTATCCTGCAGCGATCATGCATTCAAGCTATGACAATAGTGACCCAATGCAGACCACCCTCATTGGTACTGGCCCGTACAAGTTTGAAAGCTACGAAGTTGGTGTAAAGGCTGTCCTCGTTCGCAATGAAGGCCACACCTGGTGGAATGAAGGCAATGGGGCATTCCTTGATCGTATTGAATTCATCGATTATGGCGAAGACCCATCTGCGTATATTTCAGCATTTGAAGCTGATGAAGTTGATATGTGCTACGAGTCAACTGGTGATTATGTTGCCATCTTTGATGGCCTTGGTCTTACCAAGTCAGATGTTGTAACGGCTTCTACAGTTGTTATTCGTCCTAACCAAGCTGCGGAAGTCGATGGCAAAAAGCCTTACGCTGATGCCCGCGTTCGTCGTGCTTTGGCATTGGCATGCGACAATCCGAAAATTCTTGAGCTTGGTGTAGCCGGCTTGGGTGTTCCAGCCGAAAACCACCATGTTTGCCCAATCCATCCTGAATATGCAGAACTTCCGCCAATCAGCCGTAATGCTGAAGAAGCGATGAAGCTTATGACAGAAGCAGGAATGGCAGATTATGAGCATGAGTTGATTTCGATTGACGATGACTATCGCAAGAACACAACCGATGCCGTCGCTGCGCAGATGCGCGATGCTGGTATGAAGGTTAAGCGTACGGTTCTTCCTGGTTCGACTTTCTGGAACGATTGGGTGAAATATCCATTCTCATCCACCAACTGGAATATGCGTCCATTGGGTGTGCAGGTTCTGGCTTTGGCTTATCGTTCAGGTGAAGCCTGGAACGAAGCTGCATTCGCCAACAAGGAGTTTGATGACACCTTGACGGAAGCACTGGCTATTGCGGATGCGGACAAGCGTCGTGTGAAAATGAAGCGTCTTCAGGAAATCATGCAAGAAGAAGGTGTTACCATTCAGCCTTATTGGCGCTCTTTGTACCGCCATACAAAAGCAAATGTTATGGGTGCGGAAATGCATCCAACATTTGAAGTGCATGTGTTGGATTATCATCTGGCATAATTTAAGAGGGAGCCGGCCAGTCCGGCTCCCTTATTCTTTTAGTGCGGAGCTCTGCTTGGCAATGCAGATCGCTTCAGTGGCTACAGACAGCCATCAACAATCTAGCGGGTAATTCCATGCTGCAATTCATCCTGAAGCGCCTTTGGGTGATGCTTTTAACAATCATATGTCTCACATTCATCGTTTTCGTATTAACAAACCTCAGGCCAAATCTGGTCCGTCTGGCGATCACACAAACGAATGTTCAGGGTACGTCTGCGGAATATGCCAGATGGCTGGATAGCCGTGGCTATAATCGTTCAACGATTGTAAAATATGGCGAGTGGCTGGGTGTTGTGCCTGGATGGACCAACGAAATCAACGGGGTCCAGGAAGGTCGTTGCAAACGACCTGGCCAGGAAGTCATGCCAACATATTGCGGCGTTTTTCAGGGTAATTTCGGATTTTCAACAACGTTCAAGGATGAGGTTTCAACCATTCTTGGAACCAGGATGGCTTTAACGGGATGGCTGATGTTCTGGGTCATGATTGTCATGATACCCATGGCCTTGATTGTCGGTGTTCTTGCGGGAATGCGCGAAGGTTCACGCCTCGATCGCGGACTATCGACCTTTTCCATCGCCACTACAGCAACGCCTGAATATGTATCGGGTGTCATTTTCATCGCGCTTTTTGCCTCCAGCAAGTTTGGATTGTCACCCCTTCTTGTCGAATGGGGATGGATGAGCGGGGGAACCTTGCTGAAAGGGTCTGCTACGTCAGCAGCCGACACGATAACCTTTGAAAACTTCGCTTTGCCGGTGATGACGATTGCCCTTTATGGCATGGGGTATATCTCGAGAATGACCCGAGCCTCCATGGCCGAGGTTATGACGTCTCAATATATTCGAACCGCCCGGCTGAAAGGCGTAAGCTTTACCAATATCGTGATGAAGCATGCGCTGCGAAATGCGCTGATCGCTCCATTTACGGTGATTATGCTGCAATTCACTTATTTGCTGACTGGCGTGGTGATTGTCGAGACCCTTTTCAACTATAAGGGGATTGGCTGGACTTTGGTGCAAGCCGCCCAAGGCAATGACATTGACTTGCTGCTCGGCGTATCGATCGTCGCCGTTATTCTTGTTCTCGTGACGCAGCTGATATCAGATATCGGCTATGTATTTCTCAACCCACGCATACGAATTTCTTAGGAGGTTGAGCTTATGGAACCACTCAACGGATTTCAAATTTTCACTGGCATTTTGCTTCAGTTCATACCGGTCTGGATTTGTATTGCCATCGTGTTTTCTCTTTCCATAAAGTTCAAGAAAAAGCTGGGTCTTTATGGGCAGGTCTATGATAGCGGCCTCGGTGTTATCGGACTGTTTCTGGTCTTTTTCTGGATATTTACCGCGTTATTCGCTGACTCGATAATAACCTATGATCCCTTGCGGCAAATGTCCGGCATGAAGAACGCGTTTCCTGGTTTGCCGCCGACTGTTGGTGAAGGGGCGCATTTTCTTTTGGGCGGCGACAATCTTGCACGGGATGTCTTTTCACGAATGGTGATGGGCAGCCGAACCGTTCTGACAATTGCGCCTGCTGCAACGCTTTTTGCCTATATGGTTGGCATTACACTCGGATTACCGGCCGGGTTCTATCTTGGCTGGCGTGATACGGTCCTTTCGTTTCTTGCAAACCTGATTTTGGCATTTCCGGTTATCATGCTGTTCTTCCTGCTGGTTACACCCGGGATTATTGAAATGGGTCTGCCGACAATCATGGCGGCCATCCTGTTCCTCTTCCCGATAATATTCCTGATGGTGCTGTTCATTTCGCGCTATACGCCACAACCAGGGAAATTGGCCATATTCCTAGCCATCACCCTTACAATAGGTTTGTGGGCTTATTTCGGACTGGCATTCAGCATGGATCCATTCGGAATTCTTTCAATGAACTCAAACACACTTAACATTTTTGTGGCGGTGGTGTTTGTCAACTCGCCGACGATTTTCCGTATCGTTCGTGGCTTGACGATTGATGTGAAGACCCGGGATTTTGTTTCTGCGGCGCAAACGCGCGGCGAGGGGCCTTGGTACATCATGCTTTGGGAAGTATTGCCAAATGTTCGTGGTCCGTTGATCGTCGATTTTTGTTTGCGTATTGGCTACACGACAATCCTTTTGGGAACACTCGGCTTTTTCGGACTTGGTGTTTCACCAGAAAGTCCGGATTGGGGCATGACGATCAATGAGGGACGCAAGCTGTTGTCGATTTTCCCGCATCCGGCCTTGCCGCCCGCCTTTGCGCTGATGACGCTGGTTTTGGGGCTGAATTTTCTTGCTGATGCATTGCGCGAGCAGTCGCTTAAAGATTGATGGAGATTACAATGGTCAAAGCTGCACAATCTGAAACGCCAATTCTCGAAATCGAGGATTTGAGTATTTCCTTTTTCACCCGAATTGGCGAAATTCCCGCTGTGATGGATTTTTCAGCGCGCGTTTTACCCGGTGAAGCATTAGGTTTAGTGGGCGAGTCCGGCTGTGGTAAGTCAACAGTTGCCTTGGGCGTTATGCGCTATCTTGGTGGCAATGGTAAAATCGTTGGCGGTTCTATCAAGTTCAAAGGCCGCGATATGGCCGAGATGAGTGATGAGGAATTGCGAGAAATCCGCGGTTCTGAAATTGCGATGATCTATCAGGAGCCTATGGCCTCACTTAATCCGGCAATGAAAATTGGCCAGCAGCTGATGGAAGTGCCGATGATCCATTCGGGCGCCAGTGAAAAAGAAGCCTATGCTTTGGCTCTCGATGTGGTTGAGTCCGTGCGATTGCCAGATCCGGAACGGATCTTGAAGTCTTATCCGCATCAACTGTCCGGTGGTCAGCAACAACGCATCGTGATCGCGATGGCATTAATGGCTAAGCCCAGCCTTCTTATCTTGGATGAGCCAACGACCGCGCTTGATGTGACGGTTGAGGCGGGTATTGTCCAACTGGTCAAAGATCTTGGTAAGAAGTATGGCACGTCGATGCTGTTCATTTCACACAATCTGGGCCTTATCCTGGAAACTTGCGACCGGATTTGCGTGATGTATTCCGGTGAGGCCGTTGAGACGGGTTCCATCGAAGATGTTTTCGACGAGATGCGTCATCCCTATACGGAAGCCTTGTTCCGGTCTATTCCACTACCTGGAGCGGACAAGAATTCCCGTCCGCTTGTTGCCATTCCGGGAAACTTTCCATTGCCCCATGAGCGCCCACTTGGATGTAATTTCGGGCCGCGATGTGATTATTTCGTTGAAGGTGTTTGTAATGCCTCGAGTATCAAAATGCAGGGGCTTAAAGGCAATGATCGCCATTCCAGCCGTTGTATGCGGATCGACGAGATCGATTGGGATGCGCCGCTGGTTGCAAGCCAAACATCAAAGAAAACGCCTATCGGGGACGTGGTCATTAAAGTTGACAATCTGAAGAAATATTATGAGGTTGCGGCCAGCGCCTTGTTTGGGGGCGGCGAGCAACGCGTTGTTAAAGCCAATGAAACGGTCAGCTTTGAAGCGCGTGAGGCTGAAACGCTCGCGATTGTTGGCGAGTCCGGTTGCGGAAAATCCACCCTTGCGAAAGTGTTGATGGGGCTTGAAACAGCAACGGACGGTACGGTTGTCATGGGCAATCAGTCCATCGAGAAAGTCCCTATTGAAAAACGCGCAACGAAAACAGTTTCGGACATTCAGATGGTTTTTCAAAATCCGTTCGATACACTCAATCCGTCTCATCTGGTGGGCAACCAGATTGTCCGAGTGCTGGAAAAGTTTGGCATTGGTAACACTGTCAAAGAACGTGAGAGCCGGATGCTTGAACTGCTGGACCTGGTGAAACTTCCACGGGAATTTGCCAAGCGCATGCCAAGACAATTGTCTGGCGGCCAAAAACAGCGGGTGGGTATTGCGCGCGCCTTTGCAGGAACGCCTAAGATCGTTGTGGCAGATGAGCCTGTATCAGCGCTTGATGTATCCGTGCAGGCTGCAGTGACAGATTTGTTGATGGAGATTCAACGCGAGAACAAAACGACCATGCTGTTCATCAGTCATGATCTTTCGATTGTGCGCTATCTTTCAGATCGCGTTATGGTGATGTATCTCGGCCATGTGGTGGAGCAGGGGCCAACGGATGAAGTATTTGCGCCGCCTTACCACCCTTATACGGAGGCATTGCTTTCAGCCGTTCCAATTGCAGATACTTCCATTGAAAAGAAGCATATTGTTCTTGAAGGGGATATCCCTTCTGCAATGAATCCGCCTTCCGGTTGTCCTTTCCAGACGCGTTGTCGCTGGAAGTCCCGTGTATCTGGCAATCGCTGCGAAACTGAAGTGCCTGTGATGAAAATGATCAGCGAATTCAGCCAAATCAAGTGTCATCTAGATGATGCTATACTGGCAGAAATGGAACCGGTGATCAGCCAGCGCAAGGACAAGAAGGCTGCTCGAAAAACTGTTACCGTTAAAGCCAGCCCGGCCAAAAGAGTTGCCAAGAAACCGTCTGTTGCGAAGGCATCGACGATTGCTGCGCTTACAGCGGCAGGAACAAGCGGCGCAGTTGCTGCCACCGCTCGTAAAGATAAAAAGGCAAGGGCTGCCAAAGTTGTATCGAAGTCCAAATCTTCATCCAAAGTCAAAGCGCCTGTGGTTAAGAAGGATGCCCGACCAGCGGCAATGAAGAAACCTTCAAAGCCGGATGATCTGAAATTGATCGCGGGTGTTGGCCCCAAACTTGAGGGCGTTTTGAACGGTTTGGGTATTTATCAATTCGGTCAGGTTGCTTCCTGGAAGAAAGCCGAGCGTGAATGGGTTGATGGATATTTGAATTTCAAAGGCCGCATTGATCGTGATGATTGGGTACGTCAGGCTAAAGCCTTGGCAAAGGGCGGTGAAGCTGAATATATCAAGGTTTTTGGGAAAAAGCCGAGATAATGAATACGACAAGTTTATGCAAAGTTATGGACCCGCTTTTTTGTAAATTGCGGGTTCTTTTTTGAGTCTGGTAAACCGCCTCAGGGATTGGCAAAGTGCCTTGCGCTTTGAAGGGCGTGCCTATATCGCTCTCATAGATAGAGAAACAAAGAGGCATTTTGCATTGCGTGAATTATTGAGATCAGCTGAAGGAATGATCACCCGGGAAGACTTTCGCAAAGGAGCGAAGTTCTTGCTGTTGTTGACGATTGGTGCTTTTGCAATCCTTTACGGCATTAGTGTTTTGAGCCACGCCATGGAATGGATGACAGTGGCGATTGCTCCGTTTTTCGGTGTGCTAGTCATTTTCGTCGTGTTTAGCCTGGTTTATTTTTGGTATTGTGTATTTGCCAAACGCTCAAGGGCAACCGGTCACTCTTTGATGCTGATTTACGGTTGGTTGGCAGCTATCTTCCTTGCCTCAACCTTTCGGCTTCTGGATTATCAAAACCGTACACTTGCGCTGTCGGATACGGGCCTATTGCCCTATGCGGGTTTTGCTGCCTTGGTGTTGTCCATTCTTGCTGTATTGCTATTTGTCGGATTGCTTGCACGAAACTGGACCGCTGAATAATCCAAGCCTTAGAAGCTCAATTTCTTTCTAATCGTTCTTCTTTTTAATGCTGAGTTTCGGGCTGTCATTTATGATCCGAACATCGCGTTGCGGGAACGGTATCGTTATATTGTTGTCTTTCAGCGCTTGCCAGATAATGAACAAAAGCTCCGAGGAAACACGGTTTTTGCCGTCGTCGATACCTTCGATCCAGAACTCTAGAGCGAACTCTATGCCGCTATCACCAAAGCCGCGTAATTCACAATCCGGCTCTTCAGGATCGGTCAGCACTTTCGGGTGCTTTTTCACCGCTTCAACGATAATGTCGGGTACTTTGGTAATGTCAGTCTCATAAGCAACGGAGAATTCAACTTCATAGCGTTGGCGCGGATCATCCCGTGTCCAGTTCACAAAAGTTGTAGTGATGAATTTTTCATTGGGTACCATGATCTCCTTGCCATCATAGGTTTCCAATGTTGCTGAGCGCATGTTCAATTCGCTTAAAATCCCGCCACGTCCATCTTCCAATTCGATATAATCCCCAACGGTCAGGGTTCGTTCAACAAGCAGAATGATGCCTGAAATGAAGTTCGAAGCGATTTGCTGGAGGCCAAAACCGATACCCACACCAATCGCACCACCGAGGACAGCAAGGGCAGTCAGGTCGAGGCCTAAGACCTGCAGGAGCAAGACAAATATTCCGGCAAAAAGTGCGATCTGGAATAATTTTGCAAATAGTTCCTGGGTTGGCCTATCCAATGCATCCTGATTGCGGATGGCTGTTTGCCCAGAACGGTTGGAGATGGAGCCAAGCCAGAAAAAGAAACCGCCCGCAATTGCAGCCTTCAATAAGAAATAAAGGGAGATGCGGATATTGCCCGCCTGCATGGAGATATTATCCAGAAAACTGATAGTCTCGTCCAGATATTCGAAAACCTGAAGCGTTGCGACCGGAATGCCCACATATAACAATGCCGTTCGCAGCATCGGATTGGTGATAAAACGATTGATGGCGCTGTAAAGCAGGAAAATGACGGCAGCGCCGCGCGCTATTTTGACGAGCCAGGCAGCGCCGACCGTTGACTGAACTATATCAACCGCAAAACCCAATAAAATATAGCAAAGCGCTGGAAAAAGCAGATCGGACAGAGCAAAGATATAGCCTCTGATTTTGAACCACTGCACACCTTCTTGCGGTGGAGTTGCAAACCAACTGACTTTGCGTTTCAGTATTCTTGCGAGAAACCAGGCGGCGATGATACAGCCAATAATAGCGCCAATTTGTGCATAGAATTGGGGGCTGGTCAGCCAGCCAATCAAGCTGTCTAAAATATCGGTACCGGTTTGCTGCCACCATATTGGGTCGAGATACTGGTTCATGGAAATTTCCAGTTTGGTTTCAATCGAAACAGTAACGGCCTTTGTGTTTTTGACCAAGGGGAACGTTGATCTTAAGTTGATACATCCCCGTCTTTTTACACCTATCTTTGGTTACTTTTCGACTTGAAGCCTATGCTCATTTGGCGTTTTCCCGCATGACCGGGAATACGTGATACTTCAAAGCCAACAGATTGAAGATTTCGACGTACCCAGCCAGCAGCTGTATAGGTGGCAAAACTACCCTTGGCAGCGGTTCTGTTGCTGACATTCTGCATCAGCTCGAGGCCCCAAAGCTCAGGGTTTTTAGCTGGCGAAAATCCGTCTAGATACCAGGCATCGGCGAGGAAGGTCTGGCGGGGCAGGGTCTTGTTGGCATCATCCAAAAACACGGTCAGTGTAATCTGCGCAGACCAAGCAATTTCGATTTTATGTTCATTTTGGTCGAGTGCCTGTTGCCAAACCGTGGCAAGAATATTTGCTTCTTTTGTCAATTCCGGCCAGCAGGACAGGGCTCTCAATATTTGTTTTCCATCAAGGGGGTATTGCTCAAAGGAAATGAAGTGTAGCCTGCTGTTTTCAGGGGCAATGGCCAACCATTTTTTGATGGTCACCAGAAAATTTAGGCCTGTTCCAAAGCCCAGTTCCGCTATGGTGCAAGCTTGCATATTCGCCCAGCGAGCGGGCAAATTATTGCCATTGATAAAAACATGAAGCGTTTCTAATAGACCATCTGCCTTGGAATAATATGGATCGTCAAATTGGGTTGATACCGGAATATCGTCCTCGGTCCACTCGATTTTACTCTTATTTTCGGGCATTTGCGCTTACTTAATCAGAAGAAGAATCAAGAGCTTGATACAATGAATCAAATTCAAAAACCGCAAAATTCTATATCGCCCGATCTTATTGTAGTTGGTGGTGGGATTTTTGGTCTATGGGCGGCACGCCATGCCATTAAGCGCGGTGAACGGGTTTTGGTGCTTGAAAAAAGAGAAATTGGTGCGGGGGCATCCGGTGGATTTTTGGGGGCATTGATGCCTCATATGCCGGATAATTGGGAAGCAAAAAAACAACTGCAATTTGCTGCCTTAAGTTCAATGCCCGCAGCAATAGCGAGATTGGAAGCGGAGACCGGGATTGATTGCGGCTACAAGCGTTGCGGTCGTTTGATGCCATTGACCCATGAAAAAATGCCGGAAAACGCAAGGCGGCGTATTGCAGGCGCGAAGAAAAACTGGACGGATGAGGCGGGCAGTCAATTGTTTCATTTCGAGGTTTTGGAATCTGGTTTGAAGGGCACTGCGGGCGAGGGTTGGTTGAATGAAAAGATAGCGCCCTATGGGGCAACTTTTGATGATTTGTCAGCGCGCATCAACCCCCGGCAATATGTCAAAGCGCTCGCTAGTTATGTAACATCAGACACGCACAATCTCGGAGAGATCAGGCAAGGAACAGAAGTAGTCGGAGTATATGCACAATCCAGTGGTATTTCCGTGACAATTGCAAATGGTGAAAATATTTCCGGTTCTAAGGTGCTGATCGCCAGTGGATGGGAAGCCTATCCATTCTTGGGCAAAATGGCTGCCTCGCATCGCGACCGGCCAATTACCGGGCGCGGGGTGAAGGGGCAGGCTGTGTTGTTGGACTTTGTCCATGGTGACGATCGCCCAATGATTTATGACGATGGTTCGTATGTCATTCCTCATGCGAACGGGCGGGTGGCAGTTGGTTCTTCGAGCGTAGATAATTGGTTGCCAAATGGGCTGGACGACAGTGATATTCCTGTAAACTCGAGCGCTTATAGCGCTATTGGTATAGATGCTGATCACCCTGGTAGACCTGCATCAGTTGAACCGGCAAAAAATCGAGAAAATTCAAACGATGATTTGTTGCCGGAGTTCACTGAGATGCCAGCCTTGGCGAAGCGGGCCATTTTGACTGGAAACGATTTGGCAACGGAGAGTTTTGCAGGGGGGCTGACTGCGGATGATCCGCTTGCCCAAAAGCTTGTTTCAGCAGCCAGGTCACGTTTTGATCCGCAGGATATGGAGTTTTACGAAAGGGCCGTGAGACTGTGTCCATCGATTGCCGATGCGCAGATACTCGAAAGGTGGGCAAATGTGCGTCCGCGCAACACTGTGCCGCATTCTTTAACCGGGAAAATCAGCACAGAGCCGCTATTTGGCGCAATTGATGGCGAAAAGCGGATAAAGGTAGCTATTGGAGGCTTCAAAATCAGTTTGGGACTGGCGCATCTGGATGTATTGAATGAAGGGTGAGATATTTTTTTAAATATCATCTGGTTTTTGTTCTTGGTGAATCAGACAATGGCTGTCGTGGCTAGAACATCGCTCAACCGGCATATTCTTGATAACCTGTCGAAGAAAAAGATATTTAGTGGTTATCATTTTCGTGATCACTGTGGCTGTCAAAACCCGAACAAAGAATTCGGAGTTTTATTTTAGCGGAGCGTTTCAATGGCAAAGTTTCCTTCAAAGGCGAAGGTCGTAATCATCGGATTGGGCGGGATTGTTGGCGCTTCTGTTGTCCATCATCTGATAGAGCGCGGATGGGATGACATTGTCGGTATCGACAAATCAGCGATCCCGACCGATATCGGTTCGACTGCTCATGCGTCGGACTTTTGTTATGCAACAGCGCATGATGAAATGACTTGTTACACGACAATGTATTCCATCGATTTCTTTGAAAAGCGCGGGCGTTATGAAAAAGTTGGTGGGTTGGAAGTTGCCAGGGTTGGTGATGATACCCGCATGGAGGAGCTGAAACGGAAAGTCGGTTCCGGCAAGGCTTTCGGTACCAATGCGAAAATGATAAGCGCAGCGGAAGCAAAAGAAAAATTTCCACTGCTTGAAGAGTCTGTGATCCAAGGCGCGTTATGGGACCCTGATGCTGGTCTGGTGGCGCCGCGTTCGCAAATGGTGGCCGGTGAGCTTGTTGAAGAAGCGATTGCTACAGGAAAGCTTCAAGCGTTTCCAAACACTCCGGCAACCTCTCTGAAAATTGAGAATGGTCGTATCAAAGGTGTTGTTACCGAAAAGGGCACGATTGAAGCCGAGTATGTCATTGTTTGTGCAGGTCTTTGGGGCCGCTTGATCGCGCAAATGGCTGGCGAAGATTTGCCGGTGATGCCTGTTGACCATCCACTGATGTTCTTTGGACCGTATAAAGAGTTTGAAGGTACCGGAAAAGACATTGGCTATCCATTGTTACGCGACCAGGGCAATTCGGCTTATATGCGCGATACCGGCGATCCAACAACGCCGGAAGGCGGGCAGATTGAATGGGGTTACTATGAAGAAAAAGACCCTCGTATGTGCCACCCGCGTGACCTTTTGGAAAAAGAACAGGCACGTTTATCGCCCTCCCAAAGAGATTTGGAGATGGACCAGATTTTGGAGCCGTTGGAACGAGCTATTGAACTGACGCCAATTCTGGGCGAATTGGGTTTTGATGAAAGACGTTCCTTTAACGGGTTGCTGCAGGTTACAGCTGATGGTGGCCCTTCCATTGGTGAGTCGCAAAAGGTACGCGGCCTTTGGTATGCAGTTTCCGTCTGGGTGAAAGACGGACCAGGAACGGGAAAACTTATAGCTGACTGGATGACAGATGGGCGCACTGAGCTGGATCATGCGAGAATTGACGTGGCGCGCTATTATCCCTTCCAGCAAGAGGAAGATTACATCCGCGAGCGCTGTTATGAAACAGCCTTCAAGATCTACAATCCCGCTGTTCACAACCGAGAGCCGTATACGGCATCACGTCATTTGCGCCGCAGTCCTTTTTACGAGCGTGAAGTGGCGCTAGGCGGCTATTTCATGGAAGCCGCCGGTTGGGAGCGTGCGCACGGTTATAAAGCCAACGAACATTTGCTGGAGAAGTGGGGCGATAAAGTTCCGGTTCGTGAAGCTGAATGGGACAACCGCCATTTTTGGCGTGTGTCGAATGCCGAGCATCTGGAAATGTCCGAGAATGTTGGCATGGTCAATCTTTCCCATTTTGCTATTTATGATGTTTCCGGCCCTGATCATGAAGCGCTGATGGAGTATCTTTGTGTCGCGAAAGTAGGCGACACCATTCCTGTCGGCAAAGGCGTCTATACACACTTCCTGGATGAAGCAGGGGGCGTTCGTGCTGATCTGACAGTAATCCGCATGGCTGATCGCTACCGGGTCATTGATGGCGGTGATGCCGGTAATCGGGATTTTGTCTACATGAAGCGCATGGCCGAAGATCATGGGTTTGATGTGTTGGTCGAGGACCGCACGACAGATTTCACCTGTATCGGACTATGGGGTCCGAACGCGCGGGCGACCCTTCAGGCGGTTACCGAAGAGCCGGAAAGCCTGACGCATGAGAGTTTTCCATTCGCGGCGATCAAACAGATCAATGTCAATGGCGTGAAGGTAACGGCTTTTCGTATTTCTTATGTGGGAGAGCAGGGCTGGGAGCTTCATTGTAAATATGAAGATGGCCTCGCTCTTTGGGATGCTCTTTATGGGCAGGGTGTTACGCCAGTGGGTGTTGAGACCTATGCCAATAGCCGCCGCCTGGAAAAAAGCCTGCGTCTGCAAAACGCTGATTTGCTAACCCAGTACAATTTGATGGAAGCTGATCTGGCGCGGCCAAAGGTCAAGGAAGCTGACTTCCATGGTAAGGCTGCTTATCTTGAGCAACGGGCCCGGGATCACCAGCCAGCTATGCTTTGTACCATAACCATGCAAGACAATATCGACAGGAATGGCATTGCGCGATATCCGGTTGGAAATCTCCCGATCATGGACAAAGATACGGGCAAAGCCTTGATTGACAGCCTTGGCAGACGCTCATTTGTAACCAGTATTGCCTATGGACCCACAATTGGAAAAAATATCGGCCTAGTTTATCTGCCTCATGAATACGCGAAGGTTGGAAAGGAGCTGTTCGTTGAGTATTTTGATGAGCCGTATCCGGTAGTAGTTGAGGGTGTGGGCTACAAGCCGCTTTATGATCCAGAGAACGTAAAGCCACGCAGCTAATTGTGTCTATTTGTTTGCAAAAAGGGCAGCCTTCAGGTTGGCCTTTTTGTTGGGTAGTACAGGCTAGGATGGTTTGTTTTTCCGCACTCCCGTGTATTCCGTTAGGTAAAATATTCGCTCTTGATGCACGTTGAATTGGGTCTTATCGTTGTTGGCAGGGGGTGATTGATCGGTTATCCGAGTATTCTTCATAAAGCGATAAGGCGGAATGCAAAAGTATACAAAAGAGTTTGGCATATATTTGTTGCCGCTGATCGCAATGGGCGTTGCGTGGGTTCTGAGCAGCCAGGTTCATGCTCAAGATGCCGCCAATCGACCTGCACGCGCTGCTGAGGCCGCTAATGCCCTGAAGATGACTAAATGGCGTGAAATCGAAGATGGACTTTCAGTCATCACTGCTTCAACGGCTCTTGGCACAAAGCTGACGGCTTTGAAAATTTCATCTGAGATGTTTCGATTTTCCGTCGAAGTGCAGAACCAGCCTTCAGGCGAGCGGGCTAGTTCAGTATTGGAACGCACGGGCGCAACTATTGTCGTGAATGGTGGTTTTTTTGGATTGAGAGCGGATGGAAGTTTATATCCGGTTGGTCAACTGGTTGATGACGGTGCCGTGCTCTCCTCGCCCTGGAACAGTCAGGGCGGATTCTTATCGGTTGATGGAAAGGGTGAGGCAAAGATAATTGTTTCTCAAAACGGATTGCCTTCAACCTCTATCGATGCAATCCAGAGTCGTCCCGTACTGATAGAGCCGGGCAGGAAATGGGCGATGCGTACCAATGGTCTTGAGTTGGAACGCAGGACCATGCTGTGTGAATTGCAGGATGGCGATTACATTTTGTTTACAGTGAGTGGCGGTGGATTAACGCTCTATGAGGCAGGTTGGCTGTTTCGAGGACCGGAATGGGGTGGGTTTTTCGATTGTGATAGTGCCATTGCGATGGACGGAGGAGGCTCCACTCAATTGAGTATTCGAGGTCAAAGCGAGTTCGACATCACCGCATTGACGCCAGTTCATAACTTTCTGGCTATCTCCCGTCGTTGAAAGAAAAACGGCCTAATGGCGTTCCTGCAATGGGGATTTGCCATACATTTCGCGGTAGCATTTGGAAAAATGGGAAGCTGATACGAAGCCGCATGCAATAGCGACGTCCACTACTGGGATTGTTGATTGGCGCAATAGATGACGCGCACGATCCAGCCGGACTTCAAGATAATAGCGAGCGGGAGAACGGCCCATCTGGCTTTGGAATAGTCTTTCAATCTGGCGACGTGAAAGGCCGACATAGTCTGCAATTTCGACCAATGATAAGGGCTCAGAAATATTGGCTTCCATAAATTCGATAATCGAGATGACTTTGGCATTCTGAACGCCAAGGCGTGCACGTAATGGTAGACGTTGGCGATCATGAGGGTTGCGAACGCGATCCGTCAGTGCCTGTTCACAGACGCGGTTCACCAGATCCTCGTCATTGTCACGTCCTATCAGGGACAACATCATGTCGAGGGCAGCTGTACCCCCGGCGCATGTCCAGATATTGCCGTCCATCTCATAAAGATCAGCAAAGACTTCTGCGGTTGGAAATTTCTCTTGAAAGCCCGGCAGATTCTCCCAGTGGATTGCACAACGCTTTCCTTTCAAGAGGCCTGCAGCCGCCAAAAGATGGGCAGCTGTACACAGACCGCCAACGGTTACGCCAGAATTCTTGCATTCTCGGAAATAGGCGAACAAAGATTTATGTTCGGTTTTTTCAACATCGATGCCAGAGCAGGCAAACATGATGGTTGGGCGCTTGGAGCCGTTCAGATTATGCCGTTCCTGATCCAGACTGGTGTCGACAACCACTTCAACACCATTTGATGCCTTAACGGATAATCCATCCATGGAGGCAAGTCGCCAGGAATACATTTCCTCACCGAGCATTCTGTTGGCCAAACGAAGTGGTTCAACAGCTGTTGTAAAAGCTATCATGGAAAAATTTGGCACCAGAAAAAAGACGATGCTTTTCCGAACGATATCTGAATTCGTTCTCAAGCCCGCTAACGGTGCAGCGACTTCTTTGGCGTGGGTGATATTCAATGGCGCATTCCAGATAGTGGTAAGATGGCGACCGAGGACACTAAGTCGTCAATCTATATCCCCGTTGCGACAAGCCCGCAATCCAATAATTTAATGTGGCAATAAAAAACCCGCTTGGGAAAACGGGTTTTTAATATTGATTGTCAAGGAAATCTAGCTGTCAGATTAGATAGACATACCGCCCAAACGGATTGAAGCAAGCGCACCTGCCTCACCTGGCATTGAACGGGCCATACGGGCGCGAGCAAATGTAGTGTTTGCATTTACAGGCTTCGAACGGCCAAAAGTGAAAAATTTTCTCATAATAAACTCCATGTTTTTTGGTTTCACACGGAGTCGCCTTGCTTGCATTAGCAGGTTTAAGCACCGAAACTGGTTCGAACCAGTGAAAATTCGGGCTTCCCAACACGAAATTCATTGGGGCGGCTCTGGGGGGTACATATGCCTGAATGTCTTTAATATCTATTTCTAAAACGACAATCTTCTGGGCGATATTGTCGCATCAATGATTTGTCAAAAAACGTCAAATTTTATTGGCGAGATCAACCAGATTTTCAGCGACGATGTCCCAATTTTCAGAGGCTTCCAGGTCTTCGGTTTGGCTGTCGCCATATTCGGTAGGACGCGGAAAGAAAGCCGTCATCAGGCCTGAATCACGCGCTGCTTCAAGATCGTTGTTATGAGCCGCTACCATCATCACTTCTTTGGGTTCCAGTCCCAGTGCGGCGCAAGAGGCGAGGTAAACATCCGGCTTTGGTTTGTAATCCTTTGCAATATCTGCGCCCAAAATAGCGTCCCAATTGAAGTGGGCGTAGCGGGCGAGGCGGAGCATCAGTGCTATGGATCCGTTTGAGCAGGGCGCAATCAATGCCTTTTTTCGAATGCGACTGAGACCTTCTAGTACATCTGGCCAGGGCGGCAAATGTTCCCAGGCATGGTTTAGAGATATACGCTCAACTTCGCTAAACTGAGACGCATGTCCCGTGTGATCCAAGATCACGTTCAGATTTTCGCGGTGTAATATGTCCAAAGGTATGTAGCCTCGATTGCCGGAACGTATTTTGTTCATAGCGGGCTGATACTCGGCGCGCCAAAAATCTGCGAACTCCAATGGGTCTTGTTTGATGGATTTTTCTTCGAACACAGTCTGGCAATAGTTGCCAACGCCTGTCCGCCAATCCACTAAGGAGCCAAAGACATCGAAAATAAGGGCTTTTGGTTTCAAGATTGTCATTTAAGTAGCTTAAACGGCAAGTGGGTTTTGTAAATACTGTCGTTCATCATGATTTGGCCTTTCCGAATCCTGTTGCTTTGGCAGGCAGAGATCGGAAAGGCTTTTTTATTGTACTCAACGCTTCTGCCTATTGCGGCTCCGGGCCAGTTTTTCCAGTTCAAGTGCAGCGTTTTGCGATAACGGCAGGTTGCTCGCCCAAATGACATCGCTTCTGGTCACACCAATATCATCCAATTGGCGATCATCAAGGGCTACCACATGATGAAACGCCACCCTGTCGATGCGCTGCTGGTGATAAGTTGAAACTATTCTAATCAGGCGCTTCCACATTACAGCAAACTTTGCGCTTAATGGTGCGGTTATCTCAGCTCTTGCACTATGATAAGCCACGGGATGAAAGGCTGGCTTTCCTGCGAATTTGTCTGCCACGTAATTGCTCATTTTCTTTCTCCTTATGCGTCGTTTGAACTTCACTAATATCGGTGTGTTTGCCGATAGACTGGACATTGAGCTTAATTAGTGGTTCAATCAAACGAATAGAAATGATGATATCTATTAGAAATATTGAAAGATAGAAAATGAACCAGCAAAATCAAAGGTTTAATCTGCCTCTTTTGGACTTAGACCTGCTCCAAACGCTTGTTGCTATTGCTGAAACTGGTAATTTCTCGGCTGCTGCCGAGGTTGTTTTCAGAACGCCATCAGCAGTTTCCATGCAGATCAAGCGGCTAGAAGAATTGTTGGGACGAAGTGTTTTCAAACGCGATAGTCGTTCTGTGTTGTTGACCGCAGATGGAGAGCGTTTACTGGTTCATGCCCGGCGTGTTCTTGCGATGAACCGGGAAATTGTAGCTCAGTTTATCACGCCGGATGTGGCAGGTATCGTTCGGATGGGGGCCCCGGATGATGCGGCAGAGCGGCTATTGCCAGAAATGCTCAGGCGGTTTTCCGAAAGCCATCCGTGTGTAACGGTTGATGTGGTTGTTGATACATCGAAAGTCTTGATGGATATGGTCAAAAACAAGACGCTTGATATGACAATTATTACCTGTGATGCAGGCTTCAGAGGTGACGAGACGGCGGAAGTTCTGATTAAAGAGCGTTTGGTTTGGGCGGGATTAAAGGGCGGTATAGCTGCTGAGCGCACGCCGCTTCCTATTTCAGTTTGGGAAGAAGGGTGCGTATGGCGCAATGCTGGAATTGAGGGCCTTGAGAACCGAAACATTCAACATCGGATAGCATTTCAAAGCGCAAATATCTCAGGGCAAAAAGCGGCTATCCTCGCGGATCTGGCGATAGCGCCCATTCCGATTTCTTCGCTGAACGAGCAGATCATCCAGGTTGGCAAAGATACTTTGCCGGAACTGCCGGAATATGCACTGGGTCTTTTGGTTGGGGAAGAGCTTAATAGTCCTGCGCTTGCGGCGGCCGATCATTTACGCGCCAGCTTTGCAGGAAGATATTCTCTTTCTTAATTCGAGGACGACGTTAAGCAGTCAGCTTTTTAACCTTGTCCCAAAGTGTAGCGTCAATGTTCACGCTGTCCGGTAAGGTGCGGTTTGCGCCGGGAAGCCTGGCTCCCTCTTGGGCCGCAACAGCTTCAGTGACGCGTTCTATGCGTTCCCAGAATGCGTCCCCGGAATAGGTTTGTGGGTCCAATAGAAAGTAGAACTGGCCAAGATTATGGGGCGGTCCATCTTTCAGCTTGATGCCTTTGACATCCAGCGAGTTTACTGAGCCAGTCATAGCCGCTGCCAGAACTTCCGCCATCAATCCGAAGCCGTAACCTTTGTAGCCACCTGTTGAGACGAGAGAACCCTTGAGCGCTTCCACAGGATCGGTTGTTGGCTGGCCATCAGCATCAACGGCCCATCCAAGAGGAATGCTGTTGCCGGCTTCCTTTGCCATTGTGATTTTCCCAAGCGCTACGGCACTGGTGGATTGGTCAAACTGGAATTTGACACCGCCACCTTTTGCGGGAATGGCCATCGCAATCGGGTTTGTTCCAAGGACCGCCTTGTTGCCGCCGGGCGGCGAGACAACAGCGGACGCGTTGGTAAAACCTATGGCTACAAGGCCGGCCTCTGCAATTTGCTCAGTAAAGAATCCAAGCGAAGTGCAGGTGTGAGAGTGGGCAATCGCCAGCGATGCTGTGCCATTTTCCTTGGCTGCTTTAATTGCAACGGGAAGGCCTTTTGCAAAAGCTGGTTGGGCAAAGCCAAGTTTCGCATCCACCATAACGCTGGCGAGGCGAGGGGAGGAAACAACGGGTTCGACTTGTCCATTGACCCGGCCGCTATCAAGCTGGATGCAATAGCTCTCTAAATAGTAGAGACCACAAATAATGTTCCCGGTGGCCTCTGCTTTGCGAATGGCTTTGGCCACCTCTGCGGCAACCCAATCTGATGCGGTATGTTTGACCAAAGCCGCATGTGAAGCTTTTTCAATTTCGTTGAGTGATACATTGATTGTGGTCGTCTTGGTCATAGAGAATTCCTTGTTGCCAGCTCTTTCTGGCAGAAAACTCTCCATGATTCCATCGCAATTTCAACTCTCCACAATAACCACCCGATCAGGTTTGGTTCGTGTCGAAGTTCTTTAAACTACTACGTGTTTTTTGCAGTTCTTTCGTTGCATTGGTCGACCAGGGATAATTGAGTGCTTCGCACAATTGAATGCGGCTGAACCCGATATCGAGAAGCATATCGTCACTTTGATCGAGCAGTTTCCTCAATTTACGGCGCCGCTGAAACTCATAATAGGTCTCTGCTATCAAAGTGCCAGCTAGAGAAAATCTCTTCTTGCCTGAAACCAGTTTTTTACTGGTCTGTCTTTGCAGCCAACTGAAGAAGCCTGAATTACTGCTGATTGAACTCATCATTTTGATTTCCTTTCTGAGTCTTGTCTGTCCTTGCATGGGCACAGAAAAGCGGATATTTATAAATCAATCAAACGAATTTAAGTGTACATTAAGATCAAATAAAATGAATCATGAACCTCTCGATCTATCTCTGCTCAAGTCATTTCTGGCCGTTGCTCAGACCGGAAGCTTTCTCCGAGCGGCAGATAAGGTAGGTCGAAGTCCGTCTGCTATTTCCATGCAGATCAAGCGCCTTGAAGAGGCTTTGGGCAAAGAGGTGTTTACACGCAATGCAAGGGACACAAAGCTAACCCGGGAGGGTGAGCGATTGATAGAGCATGCCCGGCATCTACTTGCCGGAGAAATGGAAATGCGCAATGCGTTTCGCACAGAGCCTGTCGTCGGTCAGATATTGCTTGGGGTGCCGGATGATGTGATTGAACGATTTCCCATGCATGTACTCAGCGAGTTTTCGGATCAATATCCTGATGTTTCCGTCGCGATCAGGGTTGGTCATACGCCCTCATTGTTGAATGAAGTAGAACGCGGGGAAGCAGACCTTGCAATTGTGACCTATGTTGAGACCATTCAGGGAATTGAAAAAGCGGAAATATTCTATCAGGAGGCCGAAGTTTGGGCTGCCCGCAAAGGCGGTGTTGCAGCCGGTAAAAGTCCAATACCCATCACACTATGGGATGAAGGATGGGGATGGTACGCAAAAACCAAAGACATACTTGATAAGGCAAAAATCGACTATAAAATTGTTTTACATACTGAAAACATTACCGCGCGCAAAAATGCAATAGAGGCAGACCTCTGCGTTGGCCCATTGCCGATCTCCCAGCTTGGCGACACGCTGGTTTCCGTTCCCAAGTTGATGAAGTTGCAGGCCTTGCCAACTTATGCATTGGGACTTGTGCAACATGAAGGAAGCTCAAAGGCGGTTGATTTTCTTGCAAATTATCTCAAGAACAACTTTTCCTTTGGGGTAAAAACCAAGAGTATCTTATAGTTAGATAAAGGTATGAGGCTATCTGGCGGGATAAATCCTTGGGAGACCTAACCTCTGCGTCTACCGCCACGACGGCGAGGTGATCCATCATCCACAGCCCCGTCTGCCATCAATTTTCGCGCAGGCAATGTCACTTGTTTGGCAAGTTTTGGGAATGGTTCCAGTTTATTAGGCATGGCCATGGCGTTGACGAAGTGGCGTTGGAAATCTGGCTCAAGAGCCGTTTCGATTTTCTCGATCTTTGTCACGGTGTCTTCGATTTCGCGTCGGTAATCACGGTTCAACAGAGCCATTTTTGCTCCATAACCCGCAGCATTGCCAACTGCTTTTACATTTTCCAGATCACAATCTGGAATAAGGCCCAGGACCATCGCGTATTTAGGATCAATGAATGTGCCAAAAGCGCCTGCAAAGCTGATCGAATCAACTTCGGTGATGCCTTTTTTGTCCATCAATAATTTGATGCCAGCGTAAAGTGCAGCTTTTGCCAATTGGATGGCACGAACATCGGTCTGGCGGATAAGCAGTTCCTGCTTGCCGCGCCAAAGCACATAGGACCAGGTCCTGCCTTCTTCGACGATACGATCTGTTTTGGCCGCAAGAGAGCCGTCAATTACACCATCTTCGGTGATGATGCCGGAAAGAAACATTTCCGCAACCACTTCAATGATCGCCGATCCGCAGACCCCGGTAACGCCAATAGCTTCGGACGCTGCTTCAAAGCCCGGTTCATCAGACCAGGCATCAATGCCAATGACGCGAACTTTTGGTTCAAGTGTTTCGGGATCAATCCGCACTCGTTCAATCGCTCCGGGCGCTGCGCGCTGACCGCAAGAAATCTCAGCGCCTTCAAAGGCCGGACCAGTTGGTGATGAAGCTGCAACAACGTGATCGCGGTTGCCGAGAACGATCTCGGCATTTGTTCCAACATCCACAACCAGCATTTGTTTGTCCTGGCGGTGAGGACCTTCGCAAAGGGTCACGGCCGCCGCATCTGCGCCTACATGGCCGGCGATGCAGGGGAGCATATAAATTCGGGCGCCCTTGTTTACATGAATATCCTGATCCCATGCCCAACTGTGTACCGCACCTGATACGGCAAGGGCAAAAGGTGCGCCACCAAGTTCTGTCGGGTCGATACCCAGAAACAAGTGATGCATGATTGGATTGCCAACGAAAACAAGGTCCAGAATATCCTGAGGCTCGACACCTGCTTCTGTGCAGACATTTTCAATCAGCCCATTCAAGGCATTGCGAACAGCTGTTGTCATCGCCTCGCGACCTTCTGGATTCATCATCACGTAGGAAACACGGCTCATCAAATCCTCACCAAAGCGGATCTGCGGATTGGACGTGCCGGATGATGCGATGGTTACACCGGACAACAGCGACACCAAATGCATGGCGATGGTTGTTGAGCCTATATCGCAGGCAATGCCGTATGCATTGTTGTGAAGACCGGGATAAAGAGCGATCAAGGAAGGCCGCGAGCTGTCCATATCCTTGTGGATAGCCGCGGTGACGGCCCATTTTCCCTCGCGCAAAATCTTTTGAACATTTGGCAACAGGTGTTGGTCGATCATCAGATCGGTAAAGCCCCAATCCTTTTCCAATGCTTCCTTGATACGGTCGAGATCGCCCAAGGGCTTATGCATGTCGGGCTCTTCAACTTCCACATAGCACATATGGATCGCCGGATTGCGCAGGATAACGCGACCATCGTCGACTTTACGGACAACTTGCGCATTGACCTGCAAATCTTGCGGAATATCGACAACCAGATCGCCTTCAATTGAGGCAGAGCAAGAAAGGCGGCGACCTTCTTTCAAGTCCCGTTTTTCTGCGTAGCGCGTTTCCTTGGCGCTGATATCGGAAATATGATCATAGGAAGACGTGATGCCGTGCTTGGCAAATTTACCTTCCTGGATATCGCATTGGCAACGACCGCAAATTCCCCGTCCGCCACATACTGATTCAACATAAACGCCAAGATCCCTTGCGGCATCAATGATCATCGTGCCTTTTGGAAATCTGCCACGCTTGCCCGATGGCATAAAAAGTACGAGGGGATTTT
>JBAUHS010000136.1:0-2732 GCA_049680405.1 Salaquimonas sp.
CCACTATGGAAGCCGATGCACATGCAGCCAGTTTTTGAAGGAACCCGATTTATTGGCAGTGGTTTTTGCGAACGTCTTTTCGAGACTGGCCTCTGTATTCCCTCGGGCAGTGGGCTGCGTGCCGATGAACAGGACCGTGTCATCGAGGTAATTACCAACGCGCTGCAGGCAGGCTGATCAGAGTGGCGCTGATCATAGTCAACGCGCTCAGCTTACGTCCCGGAGGTGGACTGCAGGTCATTACCGGACTGTTGACGAGATTTGACGTCTCTAATCATTATCAGGTTTTATGGAGCGATCCGGGCTCATATGCCTTTATGTCTGAAAGGCTAAAAGATAAGAAAAATATTTCCTTTGTGCAGGCGATCCAAAAGACGGACAACCTGTCTGTGTTTTTGTGGCAAATGCGGAAACTGAAACACTATTTGAAAGTTAACAAAGCGGATCTGTTGCTTTCAGTAAACCATCATTTTCCAACGGGTTCTGTTCCGCAGGTCATTTATCACCTTACAGTGTTGCGATTTGAGCGCCCAAAAATGTTGCCGTTTTCTATATCTGAAATTGCAGACCGGCTTCGTGATTGGCGGACCAGACAATCGTTGCGCCTTGCCGCCGCCAATGTTTTTGAATCCCGTTTTCTTCTTGCGAAAGCTGCGAGTGTCCGGGCTAAGATAAGTAATCCTAAAGTGATTTAAATTGGTTTGGAAAACGGTGCGAAGAAAACTACCAAAGATCCTAATGTCAATCGTGACCCCGTCATTATCGCTTTAACAAGCCCTCAACCTCACAAAGACAATCCCACCTTAATATGCGTTTTGGCTCGACTAATAGAGTTGCGACCAGACATTAAATGGCGATTGAAAATTGCTGGTGGCCGTTCGCCTGATGCGTTTGCGGACTTAATTCACCTGGCCGAGGAGTTGGGTATTAGTGAGAATATTGAATGGTTGGGATTCCTGAGCCATGAAGATTTGCAGAAAATCGGGCACAAGTGCCTGTGTCTTGTTTCCACCAGTAAAGTAGAGAGTTTCAACATGGTGGCTGTTGAGGCGATGAGTTGGCCCTGCGCCACTATTGTGGCTAATACCAGCTCCATGCCGGAAAGTGTCGGGGATGCCGGCCTCCTCGCCAAACCCGGCGATGCTTTTGATTTTGCAGATAAAGTATTGATGCTTTGGGACGATAGAGACCTCATGAGAGATATTTTGAACAAGGGAATGACGCACAGCAGACGAATGACATGGGCAAATGCGGCCAATGAATTTGAAGATATCTTCAAGGAGCTGGTTGATTAATTTTTCTGTAGATTTGGATTTAATGAAGTCGAACTTATCCCCTTCATTCTGGAATTTTGTATCCTTGGATAGACTTTTCAATCTGAGGAATATTTCATGGAAACATCTCCGCATCTAAATTTGCCCTATCTCATACCCTCGCAGGCGCAGAAACATGTTACTCATAACGAGGCCATCCGAATGCTGGACGGCCTTGTTCAATTGAGCGTCGTGCGCGCAGATTTATCATCCCCGCCGCAGTCACCATCCGAAGGGGACTGCTATTTGGTGGCAAGCGAAGCCGCTGACGTCTGGCTTGGTCTCGAAGGCAAGATAGCGCAATATGCGGATGCTGCATGGATTTTTCACACACCACGCGATGGTTGGTTGGTTTGGGATCAATTGACTGAACAGGCTTTACTTCGCAAAAACGACAATTGGCAAAGCTTTGCTGATATCGTTGCAGGTTCAATATCACAATTGCAGCAGGTGGCGTTGCTTGGGGTTGGCTCTACAGCTGACGAAAATAACAAACTGGCAGTTTCCAGCCCGGGGTCACTTTTTAACCATTCTGGAAATGATCATCGGATTACTGTCAACAAGGCGACCATTGGCGATACGGCCAGTTTGGTATTTCAGGAAAACTGGTCAGGTAGGGCCGAATTTGGATTGGCCGGGGATAATGATTTTTCAGTAAAAGTCTCACCGGATGGAAGTAACTGGCAAACGGCTCTGCAAACCAATTCGATTTCGGGTGCAGTAGATTTCCCGTTTGGGATTACCGTTGGCGGGCAATCTCTGGGTGGTGGCGGTTCGGGCGCAGGCAATCTGCTATCCGCGAACTCCGGTATGACTACTGTCAGTTACACCACTACCAGTACGTTAATGACAAAGCTGAGTGATGCCGAAACAATCACCGCTGTTTCCCAATCCTCATCGCTTTTGCTCAATTTGGTGTTCTCTGGATTTGTGAGGTCTTCGGCCGGGCTGGATGATGCGATTGCATATATAAGGCCCTATTACGAACTAAATGGGAACCAGATACAAACGTACCGAAACCATTTGATTGGTGCGCAAAAGACAAAAGCAGGAACAGGGCAGGCGTCAAACCTGTTTTATCTGGCAATCCCAGCCACATTTATTCTCGACGCTAATATGAAGGATGGGGCAAATTGGAATTTTGGCTTTATGGGTAGATGCTCGGCAAGTGATATGTATTTGCAAGGATTTGGTTTTTCCTGGACATCCATGGAGATCGAGATTTAATTAGAACGGATATGCGAATGAGATGAATTTCCACTAAATTCACTTTAGGCATTGATCCGATGAAAAGTGTCAGTCGATTCAAACGTATTTTGAAAAATGCTATTGTTTTTTGGTAGAAAAAGGAAACTCTGGCGCTCGAGATTTTGGACGCCGAACTAGCAGTTGCCCAAATGGTTTGAAATTTGTTGGTGG
>JBAUHS010000137.1:0-2498 GCA_049680405.1 Salaquimonas sp.
TGGCGATATAAAGCGATTGATGCCAATCGCCTCCTGTGCTGAACATCCAGCCAATAAAGGCAAATAGAGCCAACAAATGAACAGCAGGCGCATATAATTTTGCCATACGGTCGGCAATGCGCACATAGGCGCCTCTACCGTTTTCAGCAGCGCTCAGCATCTCTGCCACTTCCGCCAGGAAGGATTCCTTTGCAGGACGAAGCACTTCAAGCCGTATCACCCCAGTGAGATTGTGTGTGCCGGCCTGCACTTCATCACCCACCCCCATCGTCACCGGGGCGCTCTCGCCAGTGACCAGTGAAAGATCAAGATCCGTTATGCCGGATACAATTCTACCATCGACCGGAATCTTGTCTCCCGGTAATAAGTGCAGCACCATTCCAGGTTCAATTTCATCGATCACCATATAATAAAGTTCGCCTGAAGGGCGCACAATGGTTCCACCTTTTGCTGCCAGTCTACTCAGGGAATTGACGGCGTTTCTTGCCCGCTCCCGCATTAGTTGATCAAGATATCGACCGATCAACAAGAAGAAGAGCAACGAGACAGCCGCATCAAAATAAGCCGTCTCACCGTGATTCAGTGTTTCAAAAATGCTCATGCCCAAGGCCAACACAACAGCCAGAGAAATGGGAACATCCATATTCAGATGACCATGGCGCAATGCTTTTAACGCGGAGATAAAAAACACCTGGCCGGAATAGGCGACAGTGGGCACAGCAATCAGTGCGGAAATAAGATGAAACAAATCGCGCGTGGCGCCATCAGCTCCGGACCAGGTTGAAACCGACAGCAACATGATATTCATCGCAGAAAAGCCGGCAACTGCCATCGCGCGGAGCAAAGACGAGCTTTGTCTCTTTTGCAACTGATCCATGTTTCCACCAGGTTCAAAAATCTGAGCCGAAAAGCCCAAATCTTCCAGTTTGTGAACAATAAGCACCGGAGACACTTCACCTGATTCGAGCGTTACGACTACCCGTTTCAATGTCAGATTAACACGAACCTCTTTAACTCCCGGCATCAGGGTAAGTTCTTTCTCGATGATCCGGATACAACTGCCGCAGTGAATGGAAGGCGCTGAGAAAACATATTGAGTGAAGCCATTTGGCATGCTGACGGCACTATGGCGCAGCTCTGCATCCTCAATTCTGTCTGAAACCATTGAAGAACACTCCACAGCCCGTTCAGCTCCTATATTGCCACCACAGCAAGTCATCCGGGTTTATCCTCCAACCGTAAAACGGACTGACTTTTCCCAAAGCAAGCCAGTAGGATCAGACACCGTCAAATCCGCCTGCCAGATGCCTTGGGCAAGATCGGTCACTGACATGTATTTTCCAGGAACAATCTCTTCCATTGTCAGCATTCTGTCATCACTTTCCCGTGCTGGACGACCAAGCTTAACCGTTGCAACGGCATTGGTAATTTTGCCGGTTTGAGGATTAAAAATTTCAGCTGTGAACGCGCCGTTCTTGTATGCAATATTCGCGTCCCAGCCCAAAGCATTTTGGGCCCGGCGTTTTTGCGTATCATTGTCAAAACTCTGGCTGGCTACATAGCTGTTTTTGACAACAAGCCCGGTCCAAGTTGTATTGGCATAATAAGCGAGAACCAAGTTCACGGAAATAATCGTTCCGAAAAACAGAAAGAGCACCACTATCATATGCCAACCCGTAAACTCATTGGGGGAAAACATTTTTGCAAACATATTAAACTCCTTTCAATCTCTTTAGCGGTTCCGGCTATTTCGCAGGCGCTTCAAAATTCGCTGAGTACTCATCACGTTCAAATGACTGTCTGTCCTCGGCAATCAGCGTAAATGTGGATTTGCCGGTCTTGGTGTATTGTAGCGGTTGCTGGACAAACACACGAAGCGCCCTCAGTTTGTCCGGCTCAACCGGTACCGCAAAAGTAACCCCATCGGGTTGATCAATACCGTTAATATGCATGGTGGCACCGGGAAGGCCCTCAAGGCTTAGAAAAATGATCCTCGGCTCTGGAATCATGTTGAGCAATTTAACCGTATAGCCATTTCGAATGTCACCATTGCTGAGGGTCACAAAAACCGGATTACGGTCATGCAGCACATTGACTTCCAATCGATCCCTTGAAAGTAGCGTAAACAACAGACCAAAGCCGATGGCCGCCCAGGCTCCCATGTAAATCAGCGAACGTACACGGAATACAATCCGCCAGTCAAAGTTTCGAACCACCTCGCCAAATTTGTTGTGGCTGTCATGAAGACGGGTTGGATCAATCTTTCCTGTCGCAGCATCCGTGGCGATTGCCATATTGTGATTATAATCGCGCAAGGTAGCATAGGAAATAAGGCCCTTCTCCCGGCCCAGTTTGCCCATAACGTCATCGCAGGCATCGATACACAAGGCACAGGTGATGCATTCCAATTGCTGACCATCGCGAATGTCGATTCCGGTGGGGCACACGGCAACACAGGCATTACAGTCAATACAGTCACCTACGACTTCCCCTGCAGC
>JBAUHS010000138.1:0-27212 GCA_049680405.1 Salaquimonas sp.
GCTTCTAGAGCCTTGCTTTTGTCCACGCCCTTACCATCCTCTACCAAACGAAGTGAATTCTGTGCCATTGGGTTATCATCCTTCCTATGTGCCGCATACCCCTCAATTCAGATGCCCTCAGATATAAAGAGCCAAACCGATTGAGCTTGTGCATTTCCCTCAGTTTGTCCAGACGGCGCCTGGCACCGCTGAAACTTGCGTTCAATGTACACATTTTGTTCTCATATTGTCAATAGCATTAAACCATTGAAATAAATATGATATTCAGATTTGTTCTCTTCATGTCCCACGCGAAGGCTTTCGCATACTACCTCTCGGAACTGCAGAGACTATAATTCATCTGATCGATCCGGAGCTGCGGCAAAATCGTGAAAATACCAACAATTCGCTTTTGACTGTTCTGTCGAACATCAAAATTTTTTTAGACATCCTCAGGCGCGAATCGTGAACTAAACTGAGGCCCCTAATAATATCATAATGCAAAAACATAGCCATAATTTGGGTTGTCGTAAAAAGAACACTTGCGGAACACTTAAAGAACATGCTATGAATGAAGCGCCTGAATCGTGTTTGCATCCATGTTAAATTGCAAACGCGCGAAACCTGATTTTGGAGAGAATGATGCTGACCCGCAAACAACATGAACTGCTTTTGCTGATTCACGAACGGCTACAAGCCGAAGGCATTCCTCCATCTTTTGATGAGATGAAAGATGCCCTGGATTTGAAGTCCAAATCCGGTATTCACCGTCTGATTACAGCCCTTGAGGAACGCGGTTTTATTCGACGTCTGCCAAATCGCGCCCGGGCCCTTGAAGTAATCAAACTACCTGACGGGTTTGAAAATACAGCAAATGCTTCCGCATCCGGTTTCAAGCCCGGTGTAATCGAAGGTGGTTTATCAAGCAATTTAGCTTCGTCTGACAATGTGACACAATTTTCTCCGCGAAATGCCCCTTCTGCGCCCCAAACAAATCGCGGCGGGCTGGCCGCTCGTTTTGGCAGCAAGTCTGAAATGGCATCTGCAAATAAAGGATTTGATGAAAGCGGCGAAGGATTTTCTGTTCCTGTCATGGGCCGAATTGCAGCTGGTGTGCCGATTGCAGCAATTCAGGACATCACCCATATGCTGCCGGTTCCTGCTGGCATGATTGGTATGGGCAAGCATTTTGCCCTAGAGGTTCAAGGGGATTCGATGATTGAAGCCGGAATTCTCGATGGGGATACGGTCATCATTCAAGAGACAAATTCAGCTCAACTCGGCGATATTGTTGTTGCCTTGGTTGATGATGAGGAAGCAACCCTGAAACGCTTTCGCAAGCAGGATGGCAAAATTGCTTTGGAAGCTGCCAATCCAGCCTATGAAACACGGGTCTTAAGTGCTGACAGAGTGAAGGTTCAAGGAAAGCTGAAAGGCTTGATTAGAAGTTACTCATGATTTGAGTGTTGCCGTGCTGGGCTGATTGGGAATTCAGTTCGCTAACTTTGGGGAAGTTGGAAGCGAAATGCATCCCAATATCCATTCGCGCATATTATCCAACCACTGAAGTATGCTTTACGGGGCATTGGTTAGTTCGTTGTTAAAATTAATCAACTCTGGCCGAGCACATAGGCCAGGGCAGCACCTGATATGATTGACGAAACCAAAGTGAAGGATTGATTGAACACATCAGGTACACCATCAAGGTGACCTGTCACGATCAAGCAACAAACTCCTACAGCCAATACAGCGATAAATCGCATTGTGATATCTTCCCAGATTATCACCTTCCCTATTGGCCTTTATATCTAATCAGAAATGTATTTGCATCAAATACCGACTGTTAACCTTTATCGGTTCGGTTAATTGCGATGGTAAATTCGACCTCCCTGATACATTTCTTCCACCAGCCAAAATGCAGGCGCCGATTCAAGTTGAAAAACGCAGCCAGCGGGTTTCAATGCTTGGCTTGCTTTAAGTCCAGCTCATAACCGAACACTCTTAACGGGGAATTTGCCAAGGATCGCCCCTTGCCGCCTCCCCTTGCCTGCCTTCTCATGCGTGCCCCATTCCGAATGCCCAATTGCCACGCACTTAATCTTTTCGGGCGCAATAAAAACACAATGAACCGACAACACCTTAATCGTGCTGAACTTCAAACGCACCCTTAACTCTATCTCTCTCGGTCAATTTTGTGCCAATTAATTGAGCAGGCAGCACAAATAATAGGCAATGCGCGATTTCCATTCGACTCTCATATCCTGAATTTGGTTATCCCAGGATTATAGTGAACTATGAAAATTGGGGTTTTCAGCCATTACACCAGCTTCGAGCATCCAATTTTTACAAACAATGACCAATCTGAGAAAAATAATGACACATTTTTCCAAATTGGCATAAAACATGCTTATAGTGGTGCGTTGCCAAATTCAAAGCGGCTCGGGAGATAGGAATTGCGCATTTCTTCCGCTCAAGTCCAATACTGATATACGCAACCAACTTTTGACTGAAAAAACATTTTTCGGTCAATGGCAATAAAAGCTCAGGGAGCAGGCATCAAATGAAAAAAATCGAGGCAATTATTAAGCCTTTCAAATTGGACGAAGTCAAAGAAGCTCTCCAGGAAGCAGGCCTTCAGGGAATCACGGTGACTGAGGCGAAAGGCTTTGGGCGTCAAAAAGGCCACACAGAACTTTATCGCGGAGCAGAATATGTGGTGGACTTCCTGCCGAAGGTAAAAATTGAAGTCGTCGTCAGCGATGATGGTGTAGATGCGGCGGTTGAAGCCATTCGCAGCGCCGCACAAACGGGCCGAATTGGGGATGGCAAAATATTTGTCTCGCCAGTCGAACAGGTAATTCGTATACGTACCGGTGAAACGGGCGAAGAAGCTATCTGATCAACGATCAATAATGCCGGATCATTTGAGCCGGAGTAACAATAAAACTATCAAGAACTCCAATACCTAAGAGAGGGTAATAATGACTACTGCAGCTGATATTCTAAAAAGAATTAAGGACGAGGACATCAAATTTCTGGACGTCCGCTTCACGGACCCAAAGGGTAAAATGCACCACGTCACCATGGACGTGGGCATTGTAGATGAGGACATGTTTGCCGATGGCATCATGTTCGACGGTTCGTCCATTGAAGGTTGGAAAGCAATCAATGAGTCTGACATGACCTTGATGCCTGACCTTGAAACCGTTCACATTGACCCGTTCTTCGCTCAGTCTACACTTGTAATTTTCTGCGACGTATTGGACCCAGTATCCGGCGAGCCATACAACCGCGATCCACGCGGCACCGCAAAAAAAGCTGAAGCTTATCTCAAAGCATCCGGCATCGGCGATACTATCTTCGTAGGCCCGGAAGCAGAGTTTTTCGTATTCGACGATGTGCGTTTCTCAGCCGATCCTTATAATACCGGCTTCTCACTGGACTGTTCAGAACTACCATCAAACTCAAACACTGAATATGATGGCGGTAATATGGGCCACCGCCCACGTATGAAAGGCGGCTATTTCCCTGTTCCTCCGATCGATTCTGGCCAGGATTATCGTGGCGAAATGCTTTCAGTGCTGACAGAGATGGGTGTTAAAGTTGAAAAGCATCACCACGAAGTGGCATCGGCCCAGCACGAATTGGGTATCATGTTCGACACAATGACCCGCAACGCCGACAAGATGCAAATCTATAAATACGCGGTGCACCAGGTTGCCCATGCCTATGGCAAAACAGCGACCTTCATGCCTAAGCCAGTTTTCGGCGATAACGGCACTGGTATGCATGTTCACATGTCCATCTGGAATGATGGCAAACCAACTTTTGCAGGCAATGAGTATGCTGGCCTGTCAGAATCCTGCATTTACTATATCGGCGGTATCATCAAGCACGCTAAAGCCCTGAATGCATTCACAAACCCGTCAACCAACTCTTACAAGCGTCTGGTTCCTGGTTATGAGGCTCCGGTTCTTCTAGCTTATTCAGCGCGCAACCGTTCAGCGTCTTGCCGCATTCCATTCGGCTCTTCGCCTAAGTCCAAACGCGTTGAGGTTCGTTTCCCTGATCCGACCCAAAACCCGTATCTCGGCTTTGCTGCCATGTTGATGGCTGGCCTTGACGGCATCAAAAACAAAATCCATCCAGGCGCTGCCATGGACAAGGATTTGTATGACCTGCCGCCAAAAGAACTGAAGAAAATCCCGACCGTTTGCGGTTCCTTGCGCGAAGCTCTTGATAGCCTTGCCAAAGACCACAAATTCCTTCTTGAAGGCGGCGTGTTCGAAAAAGACCAGATCGATGCCTATATCGAGCTGAAAATGGAAGAAGTGATGCGTTATGAAATGACGCCGCACCCAGTCGAATTCGACATGTATTATTCAGTTTAATTCAACGTCTCACCCTGAGCTTGGCAAAGGGTGTCCGTGAAAAAAGAAAACCCGGAGTGAGAAATCACCCCGGGTCTTTTGTATCTAAGTTTCAAAATAAACATTTTTCATCCAACCTCTTCCAAAACCTCCCCAAGCACTTTCTCAAACAAATCCAAATCCTCTGGCTTTCCGACGCCAACGCGGATGCAGCGATTGCCCGGAGCGGCAAATGGCATGCGCATAAAAATCCCGCGCTTGTTGATTTCATCCAGTACAGCTTTCGCATAAGCCTGATCTCGGCCCATATCCACGGTCACGAAATTGGTCAAGGACGGAATTGCCTTAAGCCCATTATCAGCGGCAATCTTGTATATGCGCTCCCTGCCCTCAGCCGTCCATTGTCGAACTTGTTCCAGCCACTCCTGATCATCAAGGGCCGCCAAAGCGCCAATTTGCCCTACCCGGTTGATGCCATATTGATTGCGAATTTTATTGAGGGTTGCGATGATTTCCTCATGGGCGATCACATAGCCGATCCGTGCGCCGGCCATGCCATAGGCTTTCGAAAAAGTTCTGAACCGGATTACCTGATTATTGCTCACATCAATCGGCGCCAAGGCGTCTTTCAGGGCAAACTCACAATAGGCCTCATCAAAAAACAGGGCCACATCCTGTGGCAAATTTTCGATCAGACGGCCGACAGCCTCTTTGCCCCAAAAGGTTCCCATCGGGTTATCAGGATTGGTGAAATACAATATCGATGCATCAAGTTTTTGGGTCTCAGCCAATAGATCCGTGATGCTTTCATGGTCATCAATATAAGGAACTTTCGCGACGGTTCCGCCCAAATTGGCAACGTGAAACGCGAATGTCGGATAGGCTCCATCAGCCATAACAGCCGTCACACCCGGCTCAACGATCATCCTGGCGGCCAAACCCAACAACCCATCAATGCCTTCGCCGATCACAATATTGTCCGGTGAAACGCCGTGATGAGCCGCCAGAGCATGACGCAGATCATAATTCTCCGGATCGCTATATTGCCAGTTTTCGCTTGCGGCCGTTTCCATGGCTACAATAGCCTTTGGCGAAGGGCCAAACACGCTTTCATTCGCGCCAATTCTTGCAAGATAAGGCTTGCCGCTTTTCCGCTCCAGTGTTTCAGGACCAACAAAAGGTATGGTTATAGGAAAACTTTTAGTCAGACTGGTAAACTTCACTGGCATTTTTCATCATCTTCATTCTAAGATTGTTGTAACCATAAAATGGATTAACGAAAAAAATGCAACGCCTTTACGAACGCCAAGCCTACTCATCACAAGTAGGTTCTTTTTGGGAAACAACGACACAGCCTGTCACATGGCCGCGACTTGCCAAAGATATTAAGGCCAAAGTCGTTATCATCGGCGGCGGCTATACCGGCCTCAATTGCGCCCTTGAGCTGGAAAAAGCGGGCTTTGATCCAGCAACAATCGTTATTCTGGAAGCAGAACAACCCGGCTGGGGCGCCTCAGGGCGTAACGGAGGATTTTGTTGTATCGGCGGAACCAAACTCTCCATCAATCAACAAATCTCAAAATTCGGGATTGAAGAAACCCGAAAATATTTCCAGGAACGACTGGCGGCCATCGGTTATGTTGAGCAAAATCTATCACAATATAAAATTGATGCGGATACACATTCCAAAGGGGAGACCCAGCTGGCCTATCGCGCTTCCGGCATTAAATATCTGCGGGCAGAAAAAGATCAGTTGCGCGAGCTGTTTGGAATTGAGTCCGAAATGATCGAAGCCCATGAAATGGCACAACACGGCTTGAAAAGCCCGGAATTTCATGCCGCTTTGACAAATCCGAATGGCTTTGCTTTGAACCCAATGAAATATTCATTGGGGCTGGCTAAAGCTGTTGCGAACAAGAATATCCGAGCTTTCGGCCTATCGCCCGCTGAAAAGATCGAGCGGGTAAACAATGCTTACAAGATATCCACGCCAACTGGCTCCGTAACGGCGGAGACGCTGGTCATCGCAACAAATGGCTACTCTTCCGAAGACCTGCCTAAATGGCTTTCCGGGCGTTTGATGCCGGTACTGACGAATATCATCGTAACACGTCCCTTGACCCCTCAGGAGCTTGCTGACCAAGGCTGGACCAATCATCAAATGTGTTATGATACGCGTCACTCTTTGCATTATTTTCGGCTGATGCCCGGGATAAACGGCGAAGGGCCACGAATGCTCTTTGGCATGCGTGGCGGGACCTCAGCTAACGATCAAAGTCATCAGCGACGCCAAAAGAAACTACGCGCAGATTTTGAACGTATCTTTCCAAACTGGACCCATGTTGAAACACCCTATTTCTGGTCCGGTTTGGTTTGTCTGACGCGAAATCTAACCAGCTATAGTGGACCAATCCCTGAAATGCCCAATGCCTGGGCGTCCCTCGCCTATCACGGCAATGGCGTTGCAATGGCCAGTCATAGCGGCAAACAAATTGCAAAGATGATTTGGGGAGAGCTAGCGCCCGAAACACTGCCAGCGCCGATGCGCCAACTGCCAAAAAAGTTTCCTATGCCAGCCTTAAGATTAAAATATCTTGCTGCGGCTTTCAAATGGTATGAATGGTTGGACCGATGACGCTGCGTTGTTCATCCATGGTCAATTACTGTCGCAATTTGCAATTGCTCAATAGCCCATTCTCTTCCAACATCAGAAAACTGCAAACCACATTAAAAGCGGAACAATATGCCAGCAATTGACCTGCCCTTCAGCGAGCGTGAATACAGCCGACGTTTGGAACTGGCTCGAAAAGCCATGAGCGACAAGAATATTGATCTCTTGTTTATCGAAGATCCAGCCAATATGGCCTGGCTTACAGGCTATGATGGCTGGTCTTTTTACGTTCATCAAGGAGTCATTCTGACCCATGATAAACCGCCAATTTGGTGGGGCCGTTTTATGGATGGCCAAGGGGCAAAGCGCACTGTTTGGATGGAAGTTGATCATATCAGGCCCTATCCCGATGACTATGTGCAAAACACCCAAATGCACCCGATGGAACATCTGGCAAAATTGATTGGCGAATTGGGATATAGCAAAGCCGGCATAGGCGTTGAAATGGAAAACTACTATTTCTCCGCCAAGGCGTGGGAGACGATGAAGGCATCCTTGCCGAATGCGAGCTTTGTCGATGCCACTTCACTGATCAATTGGCAGCGCATCGTCAAATCAGATGAAGAACTGGTCTTTATTCGCCGCGCTGCAAAGATATCAGAGAAAATGATTGACGGCGTGATGGAACGCGTCAAACCGGGTTTGAAGAAAAACGAGCTGGTCGCGGAAATTTTCAAAGACCAAATCATGGGAGCAGATGGCCATTGGGGCGACTACGCCTCGATTGTACCGCTTTTACCTTCGGGCCCGGACGCATCGGCCGCGCACCTCACCTGGGATGGTCGCGAGTTTAAAACCGGTGAGGCCACATTCTTTGAGCTTTCAGGCTGCTATCGTCGCTATCACGCGCCCTTTTGCCGAACTGTGTTTCTTGGCAAGCCGTTTCAAGCAATTCTGGAAGCTGAAAAAGTGGTTCAAGAGGGTATTGAATTGGCGCTGGAGGCTGCTCGCCCTGGCAACACATGTGGCAACATAGCGTCCGCCTTTTATGGCGCACTGGAGCGTGCTGGCATCGAGCGCGATGGCAGAGCTGGCTATTCCATAGGCCTTGCTTATCCGCCGGATTGGGGTGAGCGCACTGCCTCAATCCGCAAAAGCGATACGACCGTGCTTCAGCCCAATATGACCTTCCATTTCATGCCGGCAATCTGGATGGACGATTGGGGACTGGAAATCACAGAACCTATTAGAATTGCAGAAAGCGGGCCCGCAGAACCGTTATGCGACCGCCCCCGCAAACTCTATGTGAAAGAATGATATGGCACTGCCGGACGCGCATGCGCGCCTTGAAGAAACGATTGATCTATTGGGTAAGCTTGTCGCTTTTCCAACTGTTTCAGGTGACAGCAATCTTGCAATGATCGAGTTTTGCGCGAACCAGCTTGAAGCGCTAGGCGCAAAAGTCAGAATCTGGAGAAGTCCTGATGGCGGACGTGCAAATTGCTTGGCCAGCTTTGGACCCAACAGGACGACAATGGAAGACGGCATTGTTCTATCCGGCCATAGCGACGTTGTTCCTGTAACCGGCCAGGACTGGGCAAGTGATCCCTTTAAGCTACGCGCCGAAAAAGGGAAGCTGTTTGGCCGGGGGGCTTGCGACATGAAGGCGTTTATCGCTGCATGCATGGTGATGGCGAGAGACTACGCCGACCTTCCACTTACGCGCCCTATATCTATCGCGCTTACCTTTGACGAAGAAACCGGATGTTTTGGCGGCAGACAACTTGTTGAGGATTTTGCCGCAGCAAATATCAAGCCTGCAATTTGTATTGTCGGTGAGCCAACGCAAATGCGGGTTATTGAAGGGCATAAGGGATGTTATGAATACACCACCCGCTTCAAGGGGCTCGCTACCCACGGATCGCTAACTCATCAAGGCGTCAATGCTGTTGAATATGCAGCTTTGTATATCACCCGCTTGATGGAGCTGCGCGAAGAACTAAAAAATGCCTCTCCAGAAGGTGCAGCCTTTGAGCCGCCTTATACCACCTTGCAGATCGGAAAGATTTCCGGTGGTGTGTCGCGTAACACCATCGCAGGAGAATGCTCAGTAGAATGGGAAATGCGTCCGGTTAAAATCACTGATGCCGATCACATCAAGAGCGGAATTGCCGCCTATGTCGGAACAGAACTATTACCGCAAATGCGCGAACGACTGCCCGAGGCCGAAATCACTTTGGAAACCATTGCCGAGGTCGCAGGTCTTTCGCCTGCAAGCGCATCCGAGGCGCGGGAGATATGCAAATCCCTTACCGGAAACGAAAACACGGACGTTGTTTCCTTTGGAACTGAAGCCGGCATTTTTCAACAATACGGTATGTCTTCAGTTGTCTGCGGGCCAGGCTCCATCCAGCAAGCTCATAAGCCGGACGAGTATATCGAGACCAACGAACTATCTAAATGCCTGCAAATGCTGGACGGCTTGAAAGGTCAATTGACCAAGCTGAAAGCACCTTAGTCTTCCAGCATTTCCTTGACCGTTGTTGCCAATTGTTTCAGCGAAAACGGCTTTGGCAAAAAGCCAAAACGGTCCCGTTCTTCTTCCGGCAAATTCTTCGCAAAGGCTTCTTCTGCATAGCCTGAAACGAAAATGAACTTGAGATCAGGATGGCTCTTTCGAACTTCCCTCAAAAGCGATGGCCCATCCATTTCCGGCATCACCACATCAGACACAATCAGGTCTATCTCATCAGCATAATCTTCAAGAACTTCCATTGCCTCAACACCGCTTGCAGCTTCATGAACCGTATATCCGCGAGACTGAAGCGCACGCATACCGAAGGCCCGAACAGCATCTTCATCCTCAACCAACAAAATGGTAGCATTGCCAGTAAGATCCTTGGCATTTTCTTTTACCGCTTTTTCCGCAGGCAACGCGTCATCATTTTCCTTGGGAACATGCCTCGGCAGGAATACGCGGAATATGGTTCCTTTCCCAAGCTCTGAAATCGGATAGATGAAACCGCCCGTTTGTTTCACGATGCCATAGACCGTCGAAAGGCCAAGGCCAGTTCCCTTGCCCACTTCCTTGGTCGAGAAAAACGGCTCAAAGATTTTCTCGATGACCTCGTCTGTCATACCCGTCCCTTCGTCTTCAACTTCCAGCATGACATACTCAACAGCAGGCATTTCGGAGTAAACGTATTTTTCCTCAACGTCTTTTGCCGATATATTTGAAGTGCGCATGGTCAGCTCACCGCCATCCGGCATCGCGTCTCGTGCATTGACACAAAGATTGACGACAACCTGCTCAAGTTGAGAAATATCAGCCTTGACGGGCCAAAGATCACGGCCGTGAATGACTTTCAACTTAACCTTTCCGCCCATTAGACGATCAAGCAGCATCCTCAGATCAGACAACACTTCCCCAAATTGAAGCACTTGTGGCCGAAGGGTTTGACGACGCGAGAACGCCAGCAACTGACGAACAAGTGAAGCTGCACGATTGGCATTTTGCTTGATGTTCATGATGTCCTGAAACGAAGGATCAGACGGGCGGTGATTGGCAAGAAGCAAATCAGAAAATCCGATAATGGCCGTCAACACATTGTTGAAGTCATGGGCAATACCGCCAGCCAATTGTCCGACCGCTTGCATTTTTTGCCCTTGGGCAAATTGCTCTTCCAGTTTGCGTTGTTCGGTTGTTTCAAGCGCATAAACAACAACGCGCTCATCACCTGAATCTTCCTGAGGTCCATCCACAACAGGGCTGAGGAATAGACGCAAGGATCGTTCGCTATTGCCGGACATCGTCGCATCAACCATTTTGGTAGCTGCATTGCCGGAAAGCGCTTCACTGATTGCCTGCTCAACATTGGCTCTGTCAACCTCTTGAACCAAACTCGCAAGGCTAACCCCTTCTGCCGTCGAGCCGTCACCAATCTGTTCCTTGAACATTCGCATGAAGGTTGCATTTGTCCGAACGGTTTGCGCTGCTGGAGATATAGCGGCAATGGCAATCGGTGTGTTGTTGAAGAAGCGCGTAAAGCGAAGCTCGGCATCGAGGAGAGCACTGTCGGTTTCTTCTTTTGCAAGGCGGTTGATTACCAGTGTTCGCGCTGTCCCCGGCGCTCCATCAGCCGTTGGCGAAACTTTGTGATACAGGCGAACCGGCATCCGGCTGCCATCATCTCGTGTGAAATCTACATCAACCACAACCGTTTTGGGTTGATTTTCCTCAGGCTTGATCGCGTCAATCAAATCTATGCCATGTTCAGACACAAAATCTTTCATTCGCAGAGACCCGGCCTTGAACAAAGCCAAATCCACGCCAAGCCAATCAGCTAGAGTAGCGTTCAGATAAACCAGACTGCCATCAGAATCGCTTGAAAAGAACCCGGCTGGCGCATGGTCTAGGTAATGGATCGCGTGTTGCAATTCCTGAAAGGAAGTTTCCTGGGCCAATCGATCTGCTGTCACGTCTGACAATTGCCAAACCATCAGACCTTTTGGGTGATCGGAATGGGGCATCTGGCGAACACGAAGGCGGAACCAGCGCGCGCCTTCCTGACCGTTCAACAAGCCGGAAGCCAATCTGAACTCTTCTGAGACGGCCTCTCCACCGCGTGCAATACGACCAAGTTTATAGATGATTTCTGAAGCTACTGAATTGCGGGAGAAAACCGATTGCACGCTCGACACTTCAAGGCTGTCATTCGAACCGGTGATGTATCCATAGGCCCGGTTGGCATAAATAATCCGGTCTTCTGCATCTGTAACCAATACGCCGGCATCCATGCCATTGATCAATTCTTTGGAAAATTCGTCGCCGCGGCGGTTTGCTGTCAGTTGGACAAAACCCATCAACAGCAAAAACAAAAAGAAGACGCCAATTCCTGCGAGGGCACCAACAAGCGCCAACAAGATTGGCTGGCCGATCTCATCCCGCAAAATCCAAGATGCACTGGCAGCAAGCACCACAGCAGCAACGCCAAGCAAAAACAAACTGGAAGCCTGCTTCGGTTTTCCGTAGTGATCAACCAATGCCTCATTGCGCAACCCGCGCTTCTCGCCAGAGCTGGTTTTTGAATCTATTGGCGTCGCATTGGAGTTATCCGCTACCATTTTTGATTGATACTTATCTGCCCTAAAGACGGATTTCTCATCAGTATCATTATGCTCGCCCATTCGAACTCCCGTGTCGGATGCCAATCCGAATCCCAATATTTATATAACCACTTGAATCACATATCGCCGAACCAGAAAAGCCCCAGCGGGTGTTGAGTAGTCATTGTTCAGGATTTGTGTTGATTTCAGGCCTTATTTGCTCGATATTTAGCACAGTTTTCGCATAAAAGTTGAATATCTCAAACACCCGCTGCCTTTAACCTGTTGATTAGCAAGCGCTTATATTTGGTTAAACTCTCCTTAACCGCAAAATGAGACTTTTAGACATTTCCAACGGCCATAGCCTATTTGTGGCCTCCTTTGTGAGCAAGGATTGCTCCATTGGACCAAATTAATTGCAGGAGTATCAATTCATGGCTTGGCTTCAGAACATTTTCGGAACAGAACTCTCTCAAGGAGCAAGTTTGGCGCTTCTTTTTGTCATCCTGATTGCGGCGCTCATGCTTGTATTCTGGCTGTTCAGAAAGATATTTGGCGGACCAAATTCCAGGCTTTCCAAATCCCGTCAGCCTCGTCTATCGGTAACAGACGCAGCAGTCGTTGATGACAAGCGCCGGCTGGTTCTGGTTCGAAGAGACAATATCGAACATTTGGTAATGATCGGCGGACCAAGCGACATTGTGATTGAGCAAAATATTGTTCGCGCAGCGCCTGTCCCAATACCCCACGCGCAGCCTCACATTCCGCAAGCAGCTGCGCCTGTGGAGACAAAAGCACCAGAACCTGCTGCACGCCCTGCTCCCGCACCCACTGTTGCGAATGAACCTGACAAAGTTGAAACTGCACCTGCTTCAAACCTTTCAGGCATAGCAACAGCATCCGCAGCGGCTGGCGCAGGCCTGTTGGCTTCTGCAAGCAATGCCAGTTCAGCAGCAGCCGAAACTGTTTCAACAGTCTCAGAAAAAGCCTCTGATGTCGTTTCAAACGCTTCTAGCAGTTTGTCAGGCATTTCTGATGCCGCAAGCGGGACGGTGAGCGATACGATCTCCACTGCATCTGATCTCGGATCAGAACTCGCAAGCGATTTGAATAATGCACTCGGCACGTCTGAAAGTCCTGAAGTTTCAGTAGCATCTGTCACGCCGACTGAACCGTCTTCAGAGCCTGTCATGGAAACAGGCGACAACGAAAACAGCCCGACCAAGACAGAAGATGAAATGGAAAAACTCCTCAAACAGCTTGGCGAGCAAAATTGATATTTTAAATAATTATTTCAATAATTTATGGAATTTTTTCAAAGTATCACTTAGCTTTCCAAAACTGCCATTGAAGCCAGTTTTGAAGCAATGACAGCCGCGCCTTTGATACGCTTTTCCGGTGTATCCCAGTCACGGGAAATAAACAGGCTTTGATCCTGCCGCACTTTGACAAGAGACGACTGGCTCGAAATCCATTTCAACAACTCAGCAGGATTGACAAATTCTGCTTTGCGGAAATGAACAACTAGGCCTTTAGGCCCCGCATCCAGTTTTTCTATGTTCGCCTTCCGGCAAAGCCCTTTGATGAAGACGATCTTCAACAGATGATCAACTTCATCCGGGAGCGGTCCAAATCGATCGATCAGTTCAGCGCCAAATCCGTCAATCTCTTCTGCTTCCGTTATATCGGCCAAGCGGCGATAAAGCGACAAACGCAACTGCAAATCCGAAACATAGTTTTCCGGAATCAAAACGGCTGCACCAACTGAAATTTGCGGCGACCAGCGCTCATCTGCACCATCCATTCCACCGTCTTTTAACTCGGCAACCGCCTCTTCCAGCATTTGCTGGTACAATTCAAAGCCAACTTCCTTGATATGGCCGGACTGTGCTTCACCCAGAATATTACCGGAGCCACGAATATCGAGATCATGGCTCGCCAGCTCAAACCCTGCACCAATTGAATCGAGCGATTGCAGAACCTTCAATCGCCTCTCTGCTGCAGCGGTGAGTTGTTTTCGAACGGGAAGCGTGAAGAGCGCATAAGCTCGGGTTTTTGAGCGCCCGACCCTGCCGCGCAACTGATACAATTGCGCCAGACCGAACATATCTGCGCGATGGACAATCAAAGTATTTGCCGTTGGAATATCAAGGCCGGATTCCACAATCGTCGTCGACAACAAGACATCGTAATTGCCATCGTAAAACGCATTCATGATATCATCGAGTTCACCAGGCGGCATTTGGCCATGGGCAATCGCCACTTTCAATTCAGGTACATGCTCACGCATGAAAACCGCCTGCTCTTCCAGATCACTTACGCGTGGACAAACATAAAAACTTTGCCCGCCGCGATAATGCTCCCGCAGCAACGCTTCACGAACGATCAAACCGTCAAACGGTGTAACAAAAGTCCGCACCGCAAGGCGGTCCACCGGAGCTGTGGTGATGAGAGACAGTTCACGCACACCCGTAAGAGCAAGCTGCAAGGTGCGCGGTATGGGCGTGGCCGACAGGGTAAGCACATGAACATCGCCTCTGATTTCTTTCAGCTTTTCCTTGTGCTTTACGCCAAAGCGCTGCTCCTCATCAATGATCAACAGGCCCAAGCGGTGAAATTTTACCGAGTCCGCAAGCAATGCGTGTGTGCCGATCGCGATATCAATTGTGCCATCGGCAATGCCCTTGCGGGTGTCTGTTAGTTCCTTTGCAGTTACCAGACGTGAGGCTTGGGCAATCTTGACCGGAAGCCCGCGAAAACGCTCTTCAAATGTCTTGTAATGCTGCCTTGCCAGCAAAGTGGTCGGTACAACCACAGCTACCTGGCGCCCTGCCATGGCAGCAACAAATGCGGCTCGCAGGGCAACCTCTGTTTTACCAAAACCCACATCACCGCAAACAAGCCTGTCCATCGGTGTGCCGGAAGAAAGGTCACCCAGAACCGCATCAATTGCCGATAATTGGTCCTCAGTTTCATCATAAGGAAACCGCGCTTCAAACTCGCCATAAATGCCTTCGGGTGTTGTCATAGGCGGAGTGGTGCGCAATGCACGTTCTGCAGCAATGGCAATCAATTGCCCGGCAATTTCCAAAAGCTGCTTTTTAAGCTTGGCTTTGCGCGACTGCCAGGCAACGCCGCCCAATCGGTCCAACTGAACAGCGGTGTCCTCGGAGCCATAACGAGAAAGCAGTTCAATATTTTCGACAGGCAGAAACAGCTTGTCGTCTCCGGCATAGTGCAACTCAAGGCAATCATGGGGCGCGCCCAAGGCTTCAATGGTTCGAAGGCCAATAAAGCGTCCAATACCATGATCGACATGAACAACGATGTCATTCTCCGAAAGGCTTGCAACTTCGGAGATAAAGTCACTGCCCTTTTTCTTGCGGCTACGGCGCACCAATCTGTCGCCCAGCACATCCTGCTCGGAAATAATGGTTACCCCGTCAATTTGCAGGCCCTCTTCAACGGGAAATGCCGCGATGCCCAATACGTTTTTGGGAAGCTGCAAAAACTTTGCAAAACTTTCGACAAGGCGTACATCACTGATGCCGTGATCGTTGAGCACCTTCTGCATGCGGTCAGCCGAGCCGTCACTCCAGGAGGCAACTAATACCCGTTGCCCTCGCGCTTTTTCTTCCGTGATATGCAATACCAGCGCATCAAACACATTTGCCCCGGAGACTCTTTCCGGCGCAAAGGTCCGCCCGCTCCTGCCGCCAAGATCGACAACAGCCCTTGCTGCTGTTTCCGGCGTTTGAAACGGCGTAACCTGGGTCAGTTCAGCAACCACTGAATGCGCTTCATCCGCGCTCAGATAAAGCATTGCCGGCGGCAATGGCTTATAAGGCGCACCATTTTCAAGAGCCATACCAAGGGCTTCTTCACGAGACTTGAAATGATCTTCGATCTGGTCAATTCTCACCGTCATGGCTTCGCTGATGGATTGATCAGCAATTACCTGCAACCCTTCGAAATAGTGGAATACTGTCTCTAGCTTGTCATAGAACAAAGGTAGCCAATGCTCGGTTCCGGCAAAGCGCCGCCCTTCACTTACGGCCTGATAAAGCGCATCCTCCCGGGTCGCGGCTCCAAAACGCGCCACATAACCGGTTCGAAATTTGCTAATTGCAGCTTCATCCAAGGTCACTTCGCTCATAGGGGTAAGAGAGAATGATTTGAGCTGGCCAGTTGTACGCTGATCCGCCAAATCAAATGTGCGCAGCGACTCCAGCGTATCACCAAAAAAATCGAGCCGCACCGGAAGCTTGGTGCCAGGAGCAAAAAGATCAAGTATACCGCCGCGCACGGCAAATTCGCCGCGGTCGCGCACAGTTGGCGTACGCTCAAAACCATTCACACTCATCCAGCGGACCAGCTCGTCCATCTTGGCAATACCGCCAGGTTTGAAATGCAGTGCCTGGCTTCGCATATTCTCACGCGGAACACAGCGCTGCACCAAAGCATTGCCGGTTGTCAGAACGATGTATGGGGCGGCTTCTTCATCCTTGCGTGCAAGCCTGCCAAGCGTGTTGATCCTTTTGGCCGTAACGCTGTTTGACGGCGAAACGCGGTCATAGGGCAGACAGTCCCAGGCAGGTAGTTCCAGCACTTCCAGCCAGGGTGCAAAGAAAGCCAAGGCGGCAGCGAGTTCCGGCAATTTTTGCCCATCAGCAGCAACATATACCAACCCTTTATGCGATTGGTTCTCGCTTGAGAGTTGTCCCAGCAAAGCCGCGAGTAAACCATCAGGCACGCCCGCAAAGGTGACGGGACGGTCGTTTTCAGCAATCAGTTTGGATGGATTTTGAGAAAACAGCATGGAAAACGAATTCAACTTCTGGCGTTAACGGTCGTAAATTTCAAAATCGCTGCAAACATTTCCGCATCAAGATGATCAGGGCATGTAACTTCTCCGGTAAACCAGGTCAGCAAATCACGATCCATCTCGTCCATGATAACTTCAAATTTATCAAGCTCTTGTGGAGACATTTCCAAGACAAACGCATCCGCATAGCGCCCGAGGATAATATCCATCTCCTTGATGCCGCGATGGTTTGAGCGATAAATCATTTGTTTGCGTCGGTTAAGATCTGACAAAGAACCATCCAATTGGAAAAAATATGCATTTTCCGCGTGAAACGCGGCATTGTTTCAGGTTACATAGACCATGTAGGCAAAATCGCCAGCAAGAAAAACCGCTGGTATGAAGAATTGGGTGAATTGTTGGTATTTATATGAGACCGGATATTCTGAACGCCCTGTTTGCACCCGTCTCGACCTTGGAAGGCGTTGGCCCAAAACTTGAAAAAGCCATGACAAAGCTTTTTCGTGGAACCGAAAAGGCCGAAACAGCGCAAATCCGGGATCTGCTTTTTCATCTGCCCCATTCCATTATCGACCGAAGACGCCAGCCCGGTATTGCTGCATCTCCTGAGGGCGTGATTGTCACACTCAAAGTCAGGGTCGATCGCCATCAAACACCTCCGCGAGGCAACAGGCGGGTTCCTTATCGCGTTTTTGTCCATGACGATACGGGCGAACTCGCTCTCGTCTTCTTTTCAGCCCACACGGATTACCTCAACAAAACGCTGCCCATTGGCGAAACCCGCTATGTCTCCGGCCGTGTCGAATGGTTCAATGGCAAACCCAATATGGTACATCCTGACCATATTGTGGATGAAGCAGGTTTTGCAGATTTACCGCTGGTTGAGCCAGTCTATCCCGGAACTGCAGGTCTGGCGCAAAAGACCTTGCAAAAATCAATACGCAGCGCCTTGAGCAAAATGCCTGACATTCCCGAATGGGCCGACACGGCTTTGCGTCAGCGCGAAGCCTGGCCGCCTTTCAAAAGCGCCCTTCACTCCATCCATAACCCTCGTGACGGTGTAGATCTCGATCCGCACGCCCCCCATCGCAAACGGCTGGCCTATGACGAATTTTTGAGCGGGCAATTGGCTTTGGCTCTTACCAGAGACCGAATGCGCAAGACAGGCGGTGTTGCCTGGGAATTTGGAACAGAACTTTCCGGTAAAATCCTGTCAAATTTCAAATGGGAATTGACAGAAAGCCAGACCCACGCGATTGCCGAAATAAGAGGCGACCTGGCAAAGCCCGAACGTATGCTGCGTTTGTTGCAAGGCGATGTAGGCTCCGGCAAAACTATTGTCGCGCTCTTGGCGTCATGCTCAGTGATCGAGGCTGGTGCCCAGGCTGCAATCATGGCTCCGACTGAAATCCTAGCCCGTCAACACTACGCGACCATTGCGCCCCTTTGCAAGGCCACAGGCATCAATGTGGAAATCCTGACTGGCAAAGACAAAGGCAAGGCACGGACAGACATCCTCGAGCGATTGGCTTCCGGCGACGTTCATATTCTCATCGGCACTCATGCTCTGTTTCAGGGCCCTGTAGAATTCAATAATCTCGGACTGGCCGTAATTGATGAGCAACACCGTTTTGGCGTTCATCAGCGTTTGGCCCTTGGCGACAAGGCTCCGCATTCAGATGTGCTGGTCATGACTGCAACCCCGATACCGCGAACACTGGTCATGACCTATTATGGCGATATGGATGTATCGCAACTGCCAGACAAACCCATCGGCAGAAAGAAAATTACGACTAGCGCATTGCCCTTGGAGCGTCTTGACGAATTGACCGCCCGGATTGGCAAAGCTATCGAGGAAGGTCATAAAGTCTATTGGGTCTGCCCACTGGTAGAAGAAAGCGACGCGGTTGAGGCCACTTCTGCGGAAGAGCGTTATACCTATCTCAAGTCCAAATTTGATGGCGCGATGTCCAACAAAATCGGACTGGTCCACGGGCGCATGTCACCAGCCGAAAAAGAAGAGGCCATGCTTGCCTTTCGTTCCGGCGAAACGCGAATACTGGTTGCAACAACCGTGATTGAAGTTGGGGTTGATGTTCCCGATGCCACCATTATCATCATTGAACATGCAGAGCGTTTCGGACTGGCGCAAATGCACCAACTACGCGGGCGCGTGGGTCGTTCAGATCAGCCATCCAATTGCATCCTGTTGTATAAAGCGCCCCTCGGAGAGATTGCCCAAGCGAGACTTAAAATCATGCGGGAAACCAATGATGGCTTCAAGATTGCCGAAGAAGACCTGAAACTGCGGGGTGAAGGTGAAGTGCTTGGCACCCGCCAGTCCGGCTCTCCCGGTTTCAATCTGGCCAGCCCGGAACATCATCAGGATGTTTTGGAAGTCGCCCGAGACACCGCAAAGCTGATCATGTCCCAAAACCCGAAATTAAAGGGCGAGCAAGGCGATGCTTTGAGGGTGCTTTTATATCTATTTGGTCAGGATCAGGCGATAAGATTGATCCGGAGTGGCTAACTAGCAAGCCTTTGCTCAACGAATTAACGACCCGGCATAGCCTGCTCACCCACAACGATTGACTGCACTACCAATCGCGTTTGAGGCTTTTATCATGGCTTCCGTGTCCACTTTGGTGATCAATCCTGTTGACTGAACATCAACTCCAACCTGTGTTAAAACGTAAAACCGAGCATATTGCGCTTCTGTCTCGGAAAGTCCGCTAATGGTTTTATCAAAGCCGCATTTACAGAATGCTTCGCGTTTTCCGGTCTCAACGATTTGTATTCTGTACGTCCCATGCATGCTTCGACAAACTCTATCCGAATTGGCTCATCCTGTACGTCGACAGGATTGCAGGTTGAAAGCACACTTGATACAAATAAAAGATCAATCAGTTAAACAAACCGCAGTATTCTAATCCCGTTATCTCACACAAATCAGCTTCCAGTTTGATTGGTTGCCTTCGCCTCATCAGCCAGTTTCTGTAATTCCTTCTGATGTTCATCAGGCACGACAAGGCCAGCTGAAATGACCAGTTTGGCCGCATCTTCCACACCGATTTTCAAAACTATTATGTCTTCTTTCGGTACGAAAAGTAAAAAGCCGGAGGTCGGGTTAGGTGTTGTGGGAAGAAAGATACTGAGCGTCTCTTTCCCTTTGCTTTTCAACACATCATCGACTTCGCCTTTGGTTTCAGTGGCGATAAAGACCAAAGCCCACAGGCCTTTGCGTGGATATTCGAGCAATCCAACTTCCTGAAAAGAGCCTGACTGATCTGAAAGTACGGTCTGAAAAATCTGCTTCAAGCCACTATAAAGGTTCCGGACTACCGGCATTCTGTTGACGATGTTCTCACCAATACCCACTACATATTTGCCGATAAAATTGGCGGTCAGAAAGCCGACAATCGTAATTAAAAACAGCGCGATAAGAAGCCCAAAACCTGGCACATGAAACGAAAGATAGGTATCGGGATTGTAGGCATCCGGCACATAAGGAATAATCCAGCTGTCCACCCATTCAATCAGTGTCCAGATCAGATAAATCGTAATCACCAATGGCGCGGTGATGATAAAACCGGTCAGAAAATAAGTGCGTAAGTTGTGCATCGAAAAAACGACTAACCTGAGTTAATTGACCAACGGCTTACATAGGAACAAACACTGGCAATCGACAAACAATTTGTTTGGCAAAAGCGTGCCCCACTGAAAACCATTACCCTACAAAAGCGAATGGGCGAAACAAACTCCGCCCAAATTTCTTTATCACTATAGCGCTTAGCTTAATGCTATTCCAGCATTATTCAACGGTAACGGACTTTGCCAGGTTCCTTGGCTGGTCAACATCCGTGCCCATTGCCAATGCTGTATGATAGGCCAGCAATTGAATAGGAATTGCGTAAATCAGTGGCGTCAAAATCTCCGGCATATCTGGCAAGACAACTATATGTTCCGCATCAATCGACGCTTCAGCTGCGCCTTTCTCATCCGTGATGAGAATAATCCGTCCACCGCGGGCAGCAACTTCCTGCATATTGGAAACTGTTTTTTCAAAAATCCGATCATGTGGCGCAATCACTACCACCGGCATTTTCTCATCGATCAGCGCAATAGGACCATGCTTCAGCTCGCCTGCTGCATATCCTTCCGCATGAATATAGGAAATTTCCTTCAGTTTGAGGGCGCCTTCCATTGCGAGCGGGAAATTGGTGTCTCTTCCCAGATACAGCACATGATCAACTTTCGACAAGTCGTGGGCAATTTTCTCAATCTGCTTTTCCAGCTTCAAAGCTTGCCGGGCAAAGCGTGGTGCTTCGGTCAAATCACGAACCAACTGATTCTCATCTGCACGTGAAAGCGTTCCCTTGGCTCTGCCAAGTGAGATGGCAATAGAGGCTAATACAGACAATTGGCATGTAAATGCTTTTGTCGAGGCAACGCCGATTTCAGGCCCGGCAAGTGTTTGGAAAATTACATCGGACTCGCGCGCGATGGTGGATTCAGCCACATTTACGACTGCGCCAATATGCTGGCCGTTCTCTTTACAATATCGAAGCGAGGCAAGTGTATCGGCCGTTTCTCCCGATTGGGAAATAAATAGTGATAACCCGCCTTTGCTCAAAGGCATTTCACGGTAACGAAACTCCGAAGCGATATCAATATCGACAGGAACCCGCGCATATCGCTCGAACCAGTATTTGGACACCAGACCAGCAAGATAAGCCGTTCCGCAGGCTGAGATCGAAATCCGGTCAACGCCTGCCAGGTCGAAGGGAAGCCCCTCACCTATGCGCGACTCGCAAGTTCCAAAATCAAGATAATGGGAAAGTGTATGGGCAATTACTTCCGGTTGCTCATAGATTTCCTTGATCATGAAATGGCGGTGATTGCCTTTGTCGACCATAAGGCTGGAGCCGACGGAAAGCTGCAAAGCCCGCTCGACAGGCGCTCCGGACAAATCAAAAATTTCAACACCATCACGGCGAACCACACACCAGTCACCGTCTTCAAGATAGGTAATCTGGTTGGTAAAAGGAGCAAGTGCAATCGCATCTGACCCTAAATACATTTCACCTTCGCCATGGCCTACGGCCAGTGGAGGCCCATTACGTGCACCGATAATCAGATCGTCTTCGCTGCGAAACAGGATCGCCAAGGCAAAAGCGCCTTCAAGTTTTACGATTGCATTATGGGCAGCTTGAACAGGTTCAACACCGTTTTTTAATTCACGGGCAACAAGATGAGCAACCACTTCAGTATCGGTCTGGGACGAAAACTCATAACCATCAGCAATCAATTCATCACGCAACGCACGAAAATTCTCAATGATACCATTATGAACAACAGCGACATTGTCTGAAAAATGTGGATGGGCATTGGCTTCATTCGGAATACCATGCGTTGCCCAACGGGTGTGGCCAATACCAACCATACCTGCCAGAGGCATCTCTTTCAAACGCTGTTCAAGATTGACCAGTTTGCCCTTGGCGCGTCTGCGATCAAGGTGGTCGCCTTCAATTGTCGCGACACCGGCAGAATCATAGCCGCGATATTCAAGACGTTTCAACGCATCAACCAGTAACGGCGCAACAGCTTGTTTGCCGACAATTCCAACGATTCCACACATATATAGTCAGTCCCCGATAGTTGTATTTTATGGTCGTGCTTTGCAGAATTCCAGCGAGCATCCCAAACAATGAAGTCTTTAACAGAACTTCTAGATAAATGTTCTCACATTGCATTTCACTTCATTGCGCAGCCTACTCAAGAAGAGTGAAGAGGCGGTTCGCGGCGATGGTTAAAAAAGCGTATGTTTAAGTGCTGCAACGGTCATAAGATCAAATTATGCTTTGGACTTGGCATCCTTGATTTTCTGGTTACGTTCCCGGATCAAATTGGCGCGGCCCTCTTTGTTGACTTGGCGACCTCTGGCAACGGCCATGGCATTGGCAGGGACATCTTCGGTGATGACACTGCCCGATCCCACATAAGCGCCCTCGCCCAGTTTTACCGGCGCAATCAATGAAGTTGATGAACCGACAAACACATTCGCACCAATATCGGTGAAATGCTTGTTCATACCGTCATAATTGCAGGTGATCGTGCCGGCCCCAATATTCGCCTTTGCTCCAACACGGGCATCACCGATATAGCTGAGGTGATTGATCTTCGCACCCGGCTCAACAACCGCATTCTTGGTTTCGCAGAAATTCCCCACCTTGGAACCTTGCATCAATTGGGTGCCCGGCCGCAAACGGGCATAAGGCCCGACGATGGCGCCAGTCGCCACACTCGCTCCTTCCAAATGGGAAAAGGCACGGATATGCGCAGCGTTTTCAACGATAACACCCGGGCCAAACACAACATTCGGCTCAACAATCGCGTCAATGCCAATCACAGTATCATGTGAAAGATAAACCGTATCCGGCGCATGCATGGTAACGCCTTGGCGCAGAAGCCTTTCTCGGCGCTTGCGCTGCCAGTGCCCTTCGATGCGGGCAAGTTCATAGCGATCATTAATGCCATGTAACTCGCTTTCTTCGGCTTCGATAGCCACAACTTTGTGTCCGTGAGACCGAGCGATCTCAACGATATCGGTCAGATAGTATTCACCTTTGACATTGTCATTGCCGATCTCCTGTAACATCGACAAGCCCAATTTACCGGAAAATGCCAAGATACCGCCATTACAAAAGCGAATTTTCAATTCATCTTCACTCGCGTCTTTATGTTCGCGAATCGCAAACAGTTCACCATTTTTTTCAATCAGGCGCCCATAGCCATCAGGTTCGTTGGTTCTAAAGCCAAGAATGGCAACATCGGCGCCAAGTTCAACAGCGCGGCGCAATCGGAGCAGCGAGCTTGGTTCGATCAATGGCGCATCGCCCATTAGTACCAGAACATCATCAAAGCCTTTTTCAATTGCTTCGCTTGCCGCCAGAACCGCATGGGCTGTTCCCAGACGTTCAGACTGTAAATAGATTGAGACATTCGCTGAATGGTTTTTGGCTTCTGTTTCAACACGCTCGGCTTCCCGGCCAACAACAATTGCCTGTGCATCTCCGCCAGCAGCTTGGGCAGATTTGATGACGTGACCCAGCAAACTCAACCCTGCCACCTTGTGAAGAACTTTTGGATCCGAAGACTTCATTCTGGTGCCTTCACCAGCTGCCAATATGATTGTTAGACAGGTTCTTGCCATTTTCTTGCTCCAGCGCTAATTCATAGCGGATTGATTTCAAATCGGCTGCTACTGTGCCAGCCTCAAATACCCGGTTATCCATGTCAGATTCGCCATCAGAGGAAAACACGCCAACTAAACCAAATCATGGCAGTGCACAAAAACACTCTTCGAAAGAAAGACAAAGCGCTTTACCGCGAATCGAACCCGTGAGTAAGAAAACTGACGCTATAATACCAGCTACAAACGGAAAAATACCTTTCGCACTAAAGCTGGTTGGCTCTCTGGCAGTGGTGGGTCTTGTAATTTTTGTGGCTGTAATTGCCATGAAGCTTACAACCGACAAGGAGGCGCAACCCGTTCCGCAAACCACCTCACTCCAGGAAGAAGATACAAGTCCGATATCCATTTTGCCGTTAGAGCCCGGCGGTGTGACGATTCTGCAAAAACAACCAGAGACGAATGAACCATTGGCTCCGATTGCCCTGGCACCCATTGCCCAGGGAGCCGATGTTGCCACCGGATTTGGCATAGATGTAGGTTCAGCGGACTCCTTTCTTGATTTGACACGAAAGTTTGCTGAGTTGGTTACCATTAATGGTCCTGAAAACTTTCAGCGTCTGGAACCAAGAGCTATTTTGCGCGAAACCCTCACCGGGCTTGAGGCGCGGCTATTGATTGGACCGTTCGAAACTGCAGTTCAAGCCGTTGAAGCCTGCAATGTATTGATCTTATCCGACGAAATCCCCTGCACTGCCGAAATATTTCAAGGCGAGCTTATCGCACGCGAATAGAAATTCGTTTCGCCGACCCCTGACTGGAAATCTCAATGCCTTTTGACAAACGGTCAATCCTTCTGGCCTATATTGCCTTGCTGATTTCACCTGTCTTTTTCTCCACCAATGTGATTTTTGGCAGAGCCGCCATAGATATTGCTCCGTTCACTCTTGCCTTTATCCGGTGGAGTGCCAGCGGGCTTATATTGCTTTTGATCTGTCGCAACCAGTGGGGGAAAATGAAGTCTATTGCCTTGAGCCAATGGCAGCTTTTGTTGCTTTTGGGCTTCCTTGGCATGTTTATCTGTGGCGGATTAGTCTATCTCGCCTTGAAGGAAACAACAGCAACCAACGGCACCCTGATTTATACCATACCGCCGGTCGTTATTATTCTTATAGAACGTTTCTGGCGTCAGCGCCCTTTAAAATTACGCGAAAGCATAGGTGTAAGTCTGGCCATTTTCGGGGTCGCCATCATCGTTGCCAAAGGGTCTTTCGAAACCATAATCAACCTCAACTTCAACCATGGAGACCTTTTGTTTTTATTAGCTGCCGTCAGCTGGGCGATTTATTCGGTCATATTGCGCTCAAAAGTTTTTGCAGATCTCGGCACCTTGCCCTTGTTCGCCATGGTCGCATTGTTTGGCGCTCTAATCCTTCTGCCATTTGCAGCTTATGAATTCGTGCAAGGCATAGACATGCCACATACGACCCGCCATTGGACGATGATTGGCGGAATCATCCTCCTATCCTCATTGATCGCATTTTCCACCTTTCAACATGGTGTGCGGATACTCGGGCCCTCTATTGCGGGAATTTTCATGTATCTTCTGCCAACCTTTGGCGTCGGTTTTGCCTGGTATTTTCTTGGAGAGATCATCCGCGACTATCACATCGCTGGTATAATCGCGGTTTTGTCCGGTGTTATCCTTGCAACCTTTCCTGCAAAATTATTGGAAAAGCATTAAAGACGGGTATGTTTATTTATTAGTTTCAATAACTTAATAATATTTCGCCCGATAAATCAGCTGTGACTTAACGGTATTTTCCATTTTTTTTCATTTGCGGGTAATTTGCTATTGACCCGACGGGGTCACCCGCCTATTTTCCGCCCGACTCCGGCGGACGTCTTTCCGGTTTCCCCTTATATTGTCAGAAGCTTCCAAAAGCTGAAGACGCTTGGGAGCGCTTAGCTCAGTTGGTAGAGCAACTGACTTTTAATCAGTAGGTCCAGGGTTCGAATCCCTGAGCGCTCACCATAACTTTCAAGGACTTAGCCTTGAAATTGCCTGAAAACTCCGCTTAAATCACCCTCACACACTGCACACACAGTATGGAGCACGATTATGGAGTCCCATTCTATCGTTGGTGGCAAGGTTAGAGTTTATCGCCGCCCCAATAGCAGCCGCTGGCAGGCGGCCACTTATCTAAGTGGTCGTGAATGGCGGGTATCAACCAAAGAGGACAGCCTTTCTCGCGCCAAAGAGTTTGCTGAAGACTGGTATATGGATTTGCGCGGCAAGAGCCGAAGTGGTGAACTCAAACAAGAAAAGTCATTTGCAGACGCTGCAGAAAAGTTTGTTGCGGAATACATGGCTATTACTGATGGAGAGCGTAACCCGCGTTACGCCAAAGACCATGCAGCGCGGATCAAAAATCACCTTTTGCCCTTTTTTGGCAAGCAAGGCCTTTCAGAGATAACTGCAGGCCGATTGCAAGAATATCGCGCTATGCGGCGCAGCCCTGCAGATGACGCAAAGACGCCTTCCCGCTCAACCTTGCACCATGAAATTGTAACGCTTCGCCAAGTAATGAAAACTGCCTTACGGCATGGCTGGGTAGGTCACCTCCCCGATTTTTCGGAACCGTACCGTAAAAGCAGCAAAGTCTCGCACCGTGCCTGGTTCTCGCCAGTAGAATATAAAGCGCTTTACGAATGTACCCGAGAACGCGCCAAGAAGGCTGTTGGCAAGCACTGGCATTGGGCAGCCAAGCAACTTCATGACTACGTTTTGTTTATGGCCAACACCGGCTTACGCCCAGATGAAGCTAATCGCTTAGAATATCGTGATGTCAGCATAGAGCAAGAAGCTGGTGAAGAGATTTTAGTGATTGAAGTGCGCGGCAAGCGCGGTGTTGGGTATTGTAAAAGTACCGCTGGGGCTGTTTTTCCATTTAAGCGGTTGATGGCTCGAAATAAGCCAAAACCCACGGATTTGGTATTCCCAGCAGATCACAAAAAGCAGTTCAATAGCGTTTTGGCTGAAACCAATCTTAAGTTTGATCGCGAAGGGAACAGACGTTCATCCTACAGCCTCAGGCATACTTACATTTGCTTGCGGCTGCTTGAGGG
>JBAUHS010000139.1:0-12416 GCA_049680405.1 Salaquimonas sp.
GCTTGAAAACCAGAAGGTTTCCGTCGCATCTGCTCCTGTCATCAAATCAAATTCCCTCCCACCATATCGTGTCAATTAATGAGTCCTGACCCTAGATAGCCGTCCGCCGGGCGGAACTTTCAGACGTTGGAAACCGTATTTCATGTTCGCAGTCATTAATCTGGTCCTTCCGCTTTTTGGGCTGATCTTTCTGGGTTTTGCCGCCGCCAAACTGGTCAAGCTACCTATTGAGGGGCTCGCCTGGATGAATTTCTTTATTGTTTACGTTGCTTTGCCGCCATTATTTTACAAGTTACTTGCAAAAACTCCCGTAGAGCAATTTGCCAGTGTCGGGTATATCGCGATTTCGATTTTCGCAACTTTACTGATTTTTGTGCTGGTTTTTGTCATCGCCGGTCTCGTTAACAAGGGCAATGTGGCAGAGGCCGCGATTCAGGGATTTGCCGGAGCTTATGGTAATATTGGCTATATGGGCCCGCCTTTGGCATTGGCAGCATTGGGGCCAGAAGCGGGAGTGCCGGTGGCTCTGATTTTTTGTTTTGAAAATTCGATGCATTTCATTCTTGCGCCGTTTCTGATGGGGCTGCATGGGCAAACAGACAAGCCAGCAGGAAAAATGGCGCTGGAAGTCTTGTACAAAATCTTCACGCATCCCTTTATTATTGCAACTATCGCAGGGGTTTTGGCTGCAATTTACAAGGTCGAATTACCCAGCTCGATTGACAAACTGTTCGATTTTCTGGCGGGAGCTGCTGCTCCCTGCGCATTATTTGTGATGGGCGTTACGGCGGCGCTTCGTCCTTTGAAACGCATCCCGATGGAACTTGGTTACATCGTGCCGATCAAACTGATCCTGCATCCGCTATTGGTTTATCTCCTGATGATCTGGCTGATCCCGGGTCTTAGTCCGATTTGGCTTTATGCTGCTGTACTGCTGGCGGCGCTGCCCAGCGCTACTAATGTGTTTGTGATCGCTCAGCAATATCAAGTCTGGCAGGAAAGGGCGTCGAGCGCGGTAGTGATATCTACACTTGGGGCGACCTTCACGGTTACAGGCATCTTATATCTTATGTTGAACGGCTTGATCTGATTTTATCGGCTATAAACTCCAGCGGATTTTTTTTCGGCAGTTCCGGTTTTAGACTTGTTCCTGGCGCGATGCCTTCACGCATCATGAACCGCCTTAGGCTACCCAAACTCCCCAGGGCGAATAGTCCGAAGCTTCTTCCGGCCTGTACGGGCAGAAAATCCGATAAAAGAGAACGGTTCAAAATATCTACCGAGGCTGTGCGGGCCAAGATATCAGCAGCGCGAAGCTTTTGATATTCTGCACCAATTTCACTTGGTGAAATATTGGAGGAAGCAAGCAGTTTCAGCAGGCTGGCCACATCACGCAATCCGAGGTTCAAACCTTGTGCCCCGATAGGTGGGAACACATGGGCTGCTTCACCGGCAAGTAGTGCCGAGCCTTTGGCAAAACTTTTGGCCACCATTCCCGACAGCGGAAAACTCTTGAGTTGGCCTTCCATTTGAACCTTGCCAAGGATTGATTGCATCTTCTGTTCAAGATGAAGATTCAGTTGTTCTGGCTCCGTCGCGAGGAGGGTGTCAGCGCCCGATTGATTCACTACACAGACAAGACTGGAGCGATGGCTGCCTAGAGGAACAAGGGTGAACGGACCTGTTTCGGCATGAAATTCTGTACTTGTGTCATTGTTTGGCAGGGTATGGGTAAAGTTGCCCACCAAGGCGATCTGCGGATATTGCCAGCTGCGCTCGCCAATTTGGAGGCCTGTTCGCACTATTGAGTTTCTACCATCACAAGCGATAACGATATCAGCTGTTATGATGCTACCTGACTGCGTTTCCAACTTGTAGGTAGTTTTGTCGCTCGCTGCATCAGATGACTCTATCGAAATCAGCTCTGACTTCAGGTGTTGAAATTCTGCGAAGTTCTCCAGTTTTGAATTCAGGAGCGCGCCGAGTTTCTTGTTTTCAATATTGTAGCCGAACGCATCACGCTTGATTTCCGAGGCATTGAAATCGGTTTGGGGTGCCCGTATCAGTCTCTTTGTACCGTCGATAATGCGCATTGTTTTGAGAGGATAGGCGAAAGAACTTGCTTCGATCCATATATCCAGCGTGTCCAGAAAATCTACGGTCTGGGCAAGCAGGGCGGAGGTTTTACCATCAGGCTCGGTCATTTCCGGGGAAATCAGAATACAATCCTTACCTTGGCGAACCAGGCCCAGCATTGCGGTCAGGCCAACAATTCCGCCACCAATCACGGCAATTGGATAATGGGTTTTCTGTTTCCTTGGCATTCGGTTTCATTTCTGGCGGTCACGCCTTTTGGAATTTCATTGACAACCTAGCTCGAAACTGACCGCGGTAAAATGCGTCAGAAGGTCATTGCTCCAATTGGGGGGCAATTTGGATGTAGGGAGCTCTTGCAGGGTGAATGCTGGCAAAATATTCAATGTTCCATTTATCCCTCGGGAAGCTTGTATTTTTTTCCTTTAAATGCCACAAAAATTCAACTCTGCGGTAGGGTAACTCGGCGTGTTGAATGACGCCGCATCTGGGGAAGGATGCACATTGTTTGGTATTTCTAAGGACGCTATTTGGGCATTTGGCGTCCATATTCTCACCTCATCTGGTGCCTTCCTGGCGTTTTTGTCATTGGTGGCTGCTGCTGAACAACGCTTTACGACATCTTTTTTCTGGCTCGGCATTGCCTTGCTGGTGGATGGCGTGGATGGCCCGTTAGCCAGAAAACTTGAAGTTAAAAAATGGTGGCCTCATTGGTCCGGCGATATGCTCGACTCAGTCATTGACTATGTGACCTTTGTCATGATCCCGGCTTTTATTTTGTATCAAAGCGCTCTGATGGGAACAGGGCTTTCGTTTATTGCCGCCGCGCTCATCGTGACCACAAGTGCTATTTACTATGCTGATACGGGCATGAAGACCGTTGATAACGGCTTCAAGGGCTTCCCGGTATGCTGGAACATGGTGGTGTTTACACTGTTCATTGTTTCCCCCTCGGAGTATTTTTCCTTTGTGATTGTTGTGATCACGGCAGTATTGACCTTTGTTCCGGTGATTTTCGTCCATCCGGTTCGCGTTAAACAATGGCGGATTCCAACTCTGATCATCTTTGGCATCTGGTCAATAGGGGGGCTTATAGCGCTCTACTACAATTTGGATGCGCCGTCATGGGTCGATGTGTTGATCCTGGCCTCGGGCGCTTATCTTTTCTGCGTGGGTGCGGTGCTTCAGCTGATGGGGCGTATCAGTTAGGGCCTGTAACCAATTGGGAGACCATTTTTTTGCGCCCTGCGATATCTCACAATAAACATTCGTCTTGCATTGTTTTCCTTTTCCGCTTATAGCCCCGCTCATTCCACACGCGGGATTGCGCGACTGGCCATAGCCTCCAGCCTTCAAAAGCACGGCATCTGCCAGACTTCAGAAATGAGACAGCGTTCCGGTGACTTGCTCTTTTGCAACTGACTTCAGTTCCATTTGGCAGTTCATTCCCCGCGGAGGTTAAACCGGTAAAGGAGAAAATTACCATGGCTCTTCCTGAGTTCACACTACGCCAGCTATTGGAAGCTGGTGCCCACTTTGGTCACAACACCCATCGCTGGAACCCGAAAATGGATCGTTACATTTTCGGCAAACGCAATAGCGTTCACATCATGGACCTTGCGCAAACTGTTCCGCTTCTGCACCAGGCATTGAAAATTGTTTCAGATACTGTCGCAAATGGTGGCCGTGTGCTGTTCGTTGGAACAAAACGTCAGGCTTCAGAAATTATCGCGGATTCAGCGAAGAAATCAGCCCAGTATTATGTAAACCACCGTTGGCTCGGCGGAACGCTGACAAACTGGAACACTATTTCCAATTCTATCAAACGCCTGCGCAAACTTGAAGAAATGCTTAGCGGTTCTGGCGCTGACAGCTTCACAAAGAAAGAGCGTTTGATGCTTTCTCGTGAGCACGACAAGCTTGAACTTGCTCTTGGTGGTATCAAGGACATGGGCGGCGTACCTGATCTGATGTTCGTTATCGACACCAACAAGGAAGCAAACGCTGTTGAAGAAGCTCGCCGTTTGAAAATCCCGGTTGTCGCGATCCTCGACTCCAACTGTAATCCAGATATTGTTGATCACCCGATCCCGGGCAATGATGATGCATCGCGCGCAATTTCGCTTTATTGCGAACTTATTGCCAAAGCTGCTCTTGACGGTATTGCCCGTCAACAAGGGTCCCAAGGCGTAGATATTGGCGCAATGGCGGAGGCCCCTGTAGAAGAAGCATTGGCCGCCGCACCTGTTGCTGAAGCTGCTCCAGTTGCTGAGGCTGCTCCAGCTCCAGCTGCCGAAGTTGCTCCAGTTGCCGAAGCTGCACCTGCTGCCGCTGCTCCGCTTTTCACTGCACCAGCTGGTGAGCCGGACGATCTGACAAAGATCAAAGGCATCGGCCCAGTTGCAATGGGTCAATTGGCTGAACAAGGCATCACAACTTTTGCACAAGTTGCCGCTTTGAGCGATGAAGACATTGTTCGGATCGATGAAGCCATGCCATTCAGTGCGGATCAGATTACTGACTGGCGCGGCCAGGCAAAAGAAATGGCAAGCGCGTAAGCTTGATTTCGCAATGACAATTCCATCGCTGAATTTGTAATTTGGCGATGGCTTCTTATTTGAAATTGGAAACGGGAAATGTCTGACAATATTTGTCAGATCATCACCCGATAATTCGTCACAAATCGAATGCATATTGGCTCTGCAAGGCAATATGAGTGCAATGTGGCCAGGAAGGAAATAAAATGAGCATTACCGCAGGAATGGTAAAAGAGCTTCGCGAAAAATCAGGCGCAGGTATGATGGATTGCAAAAATGCTCTGACAGAAAACAATGGCGATATCGATGCTGCAATGGATTGGCTTCGCTCCAAGGGCATTGCCAAGGCTGAGAAAAAGTCCGGCCGGGTTGCCGCTGAAGGCTTGATCGGTATTGAGCAGTCCGTAAACAGCGCCGTGGTTGTCGAAGTAAACTCCGAAACAGACTTTGTCGCGAAAAACGAGCAGTTTCAATCAATCGTTCGCAACATTGCAATGACCGCAATAAACACTGACGGTTCCGTTGAAGCCGTATCAGCGGCTCAAATCAATGGTGGCACCAAGTCAGTTGCGGATACGTTAACCGCTGCAATCGGTACAATCGGCGAGAATATGAGCCTGCGCCGTGTTGCCAAAATGGAAGTCCCGCACGGTGTTGTTGCAGCTTATATGCACAATGTTGCGAGCGACGGCCTTGGCAAATTGGGTGTGTTGGTTGCGCTTGAGTCTAACGGAGATAGCGCTGTGCTGAACTCAATCGGGAAGCAGATCGCCATGCATGTGGCTGCGTTGAACCCGATCGCGGCAACCAAGGAAGAAATTCCAGCAGATGTTGCTGAACGCGAAAAAGCAATCTTCATTGAAAGCGCCCGCGAATCTGGCAAGCCTGAAGAAATCATCGAGAAGATGGTTGAAGGCCGTATGCGCAAATTCTATCAGGAAAGCGTATTGCTTTCGCAGACTTTCGTGATCGATGGTGAAAACACCGTAGAGCAGGCTTTGAAAAATGCCGAGAAAGAAGCTGGCGCGCCAATCGTCCTTAAAGGCTTTGTCCGTATGGCGCTTGGTGAAGGTATTGAAAAAGAAGAAACCGACTTCGCTGCTGAAGTCGCTTCAATGCAAAACTAGTTGTGATTTCGGATTGAGTTTCAATCCAAATCATCTTTAAACCAATTCAAGGGCGCTTCGTGACAACGCGGCGCCCTTCGTGTATCTGGAAACACGATCTAACAAGGGGCGATTCACCGAGCACTCATGGCAACAAAAACCGAAACAAAGGCTTCTTCCGGGAAGTTGAAATTCAAAACCGTATTATTCAAGGTTTCCGGCGAAGCGCTGATGGGAGATCAGGAATTCGGAATTGACCCGAAAACCACTGCACGGATTGCAGGCGATATCGCCGAAGCGGTTAAAATGGGTGCACGGATCGGCCTGATGGTTGGTGGCGGCAATATCTTTCGCGGCGTGTCTCTTGCGGCCAAAGGTGCAGACCGCGTTAGCGGCGACCATATGGGCATGCTCGCCACAGTGATGAACGCGATTGCCATGAAAATGGCGCTCAATGAGCAGGGCGTAGATGCGGTAATCTTGTCTGCTATTGAACTTTCTACGTTTTGCGAAACATTTACCCAGCGCGGTCTGGACACCCATCTGGCAGAGGGTAGGGTCGTAGTGTTTGCCGGCGGTTCTGGCCATCCATTCTTTACTTCTGATACGCCTGCGGCTCTTCGGGCTTGCGAGATGAAGGCCGATGCCATCATCAAGGGTACGCAAGTAGACGGAATTTATTCTGCGGACCCGAAAACCAATCCTGATGCTACTCGATATGATTCCATCACTTATTCAGATTTCCTGTCGAAAGGCTTAAAAGTCATGGATACGTCTGCGGTGGCACTGGCGCGGGATCAAAACATTTCAATTATCGTCTTTTCACTGAAAGAAAAGGGCGGTTTCGCCAAAATCCTCGCCGGAAAAGGCAAATATACAATTGTAACCAAATAACCAATTCGACACTCAGTTATAGACAAGGCCGCCTAAGCGTTTTATCTGACTGAATAACCAACATTTTTAGAGGTAAACTACCAATGTCAGACGATGCATTAGATTTTAATGATTTGACCAAACGCATGGAGGGCGCGCTAACCTCACTGAAGAATGATCTTGCCGGTTTGCGCACAGGACGCGCCTCCGCAAGCTTGCTCGATCCGGTTGTTGTTGATGCTTATGGCCAGAAAATGCCGATTTCTCAAGTTGGAACCGTGAATGTGCCAGAAGCCAGAATGGTGTCTGTGCAAGTCTGGGACAAAACCATGGTTGGTGCTGTTGAGAAAGCCATTCGTGAATCCGGTTTGGGATTGAACCCGGTCGTTGATGGTCAGAACCTTCGTATTCCATTGCCAGAGCTTAACGAAGAGCGCCGCAAGGAACTGGTCAAGATCGCTTACAATTACGCTGAGAACGCAAAAGTGGCGATCCGTCATGTGCGCCGCGACGGCATGGAAGTAGTGAAAAAGGCCGAAAAAGACGGCGACATCGGTAAAGACGATGCCCGCGTAATGTCTGAGCGGGTGCAGAAGATGACGGATGAACGGGTCACAACTGTTGACACAATTGTCAGCCAGAAAGAAGTAGAGATTTTGCAGGTTTAAGCAAAATATTGACTACATGAAGGAGTGCGCCGGTCAATGGCGAAGGCACAAACTGTTAGTCCTGCCGGGAGTATTCCCCGCCATTTAGCTATCATCATGGATGGCAATGGCCGTTGGGCAAATCAACGTGGCTTGCTTCGTCATTTTGGTCATCGCAAAGGTGTTGACACGGTTCGCACTATCGTCAAGGCAGCCCGTGAGCATGGTATCGAGTTTCTGACGCTCTACTCGTTCTCCTCTGAAAACTGGTCAAGACCTGTTGCGGAAGTCAATGAACTCTTTAAATTGCTGAAATTGTTTATTCGCCGTGATCTTGCCGAGCTGCATCAAAACAATGTCCGCGTAAAGGTGATTGGTGAACGGTCCAATTTGCCGGCTGAAATTGATGAACTGCTCAATGAAGCGCAAATGCTAACGCAGAACAATACCGCGCAGACCCTTGTCATCGCATTCAATTACGGGGCTCGCCAGGAGATCGTATCATCTGTAAAGGCAATAGTTGCAAAGGTGCAGAGCGGTGAGTTGCATATTGAAGATATCACTGAGGATCAGGTTTCTTCTCATCTGGATACGGCGGGGATTCCGGATCCGGACTTGATTCTGAGAACTGCGGGAGAGTTGCGCTTGTCGAACTTTTTGATGTGGCAGGCGTCCTATTCTGAATTTGCATTTGTTGAAAAATTCTGGCCAGACTTTACGGCAGATGATTTAAGTGAAGTGCTGGCAGAGTATGGCCTGAGAAAACGAAAATTCGGTGGCCTGGAAAGCCCTGATGAGAAAGCTAATTCGGTACACAAATCAGGCAGTTGAAGCCTGATCATTGAGCCGGGACTTTTGTTGGGGGGACAATGCCTGAAATCAAGAACAAGAAGACCGGACAATATTCCGAGTTACCGCTTCGAATAGCGTCGGCAATTGTGCTGGCTGCCTTCGCCATATTCTGTACCTGGATGGGTGGGGATACGTTTCGCCTTTTGGCAATGTTTCTGTCCATACTGATCTTTGTAGAGTTTCGCGGCATGATCCGCAGCCATCTCCCTTTCCCTATTGGTGTTTTTGCCGGATTGCTATTGCTGATCCTGTTCGGTTCTTATTTCGTTGGCAGACCATTTTCCGGTTTGGCCATCATCGCTGCAGGCGCTGTTTTGTTGGCCCTATGGGAAGTGGTTGTCCGGCGCAGTATCTGGGGCGCAGTGTTGTTGCTCTATTCAGCCATTCCCTTTGCCGCATTGGTAGATATGCGTGAAGGCGAGGCGGGCTTTTTCATTATTCTGTTTGTTTTTGCTTGCGTGTGGGGCGCAGATACGTTCGCTTATTTTTCCGGCAAAACATTTGGCGGGCCTAAACTGGCGCCTGCCATTTCGCCCAACAAAACCTGGTCAGGCTTTTTCGGCGGCTTTGCCGGGGCGATAATCGTTTCCACCCTTGTTGATGTTTGGTTCGGTTTCCCGATTGGCATCTTTGCAATTTTGCTGGCAGTCGCCCTGGCATTTTTCTCGCAGATTGGTGATTTGTTCGAGTCTTGGGTTAAACGGCGCTTTGGCCTGAAAGACTCAGGAAAACTGATCCCGGGCCATGGGGGAATACTGGACCGGATTGACGGGTTGATTTTCGCCATTGCTGGCGCCTGGGTCATCAGTCTGTTGTTCGCGCCCCAGGCTTTTGAGGCGAAGACTTTACCGAAAGCGCTTATTCAGGCAATTTTTTAACATTTTCTGACTATTAGTCGATCTGGTCTTCTTGAAGCCCGATTTATACGCGATTGGACTATTGTTACGATCAATGTTGTGTGAATCGGTAAAACAAATTACGGCTGCTTTTGGTTGTCTGAACGCATCGGGTTAATCCGGATTTTCAGCCTTATCAAATCAGTAGCAAAGCACTGCAATTAGCCAGAGAGTTAAAAAATATCCATGGATGCACTCCCAGTTCCGTCAATTTCCTTTTTTGGCTATATTCTGCCATTCCTCGGCGTTTTGACTGTCGTGGTTTTCTTCCACGAATTGGGACATTTCATGGTTGCCCGCTGGAACAAGGTAAAAGTGGACGCCTTTTCCGTTGGCTTTGGCCCGGAACTGCTTGGATTTAATGATCGGCAAGGAACCCGCTGGAAGCTGTGCGCTATTCCGCTTGGAGGCTATGTGAAGTTTTACGGTGATGCCGATGGTGCATCAACACCGGATTTTGAACGCGCAGCTGAAATGACCGAAGAAGAACGTGAAGGCAGTTTCTTGCATAAACGGGTTGGTCAACGTGCGGCCGTTGTCGCTGCTGGCCCTATCGCCAATTTTATTCTTGCAATCGTTATTTTCTCGCTGAGTTTTGTGTTTATTGGCCGGTTTGTTTCCGATCCTATCGTATCTGACGTTGTCGAAAACAGCGCAGCTCAAGCGGCAGGCTTTCAAAAAGGAGATCTGGTTCTCGAAATTGACGGAAAACCGATTGAAGCATTTTCAGATATCGCTCGGATTGTTGCGCCCAACCCGGAGCGTGAGCTTCTTGTAACGATCAAACGAAATGGTGCAACCCAGCAACTGGCGGTCGTTCCAGCGCGTCAGGAGCGTGAAGACCGTTTTGGCAACAAGAATGATGTCGGTATCATCGGGATCATGAATTCGCCGTCCCAAACCGACGGGCGAGTGGTTAAAAGTGGTCCAGTTGAAGCTGTTGGCCAGGCGGTCGGTGAAACATGGTTCATCATCAGTTCAACGATTTATTACGTCAAAGACATCATCATCGGCCATCAATCAGCCGATCAGCTCGGCGGTCCGATCCGTATTGCCAAAGTTTCCGGTGAAGTTGCCACCTTGGGGTGGGGCGCATTGATCAATCTTGCAGCCATCCTCTCCGTCTCAATCGGTTTGCTGAACCTGTTTCCCATACCGATGCTTGATGGCGGCCATTTGGTGTTTTATGCCCTTGAGGCTGTCCGGGGTAAACCTGTTGGTGAGCGGGCCCAGGAAATTGGCTTCAGAATTGGCATGACCATGGTGTTGATGCTGATGGTTTTCGCAACCTGGAACGATATCACCAAGATTTTCTTTTCATAATCGTTTTACCGGTCTGTTTGATCTTCGAATTTGACCTAATATAGGGCCCCGGAGTTTCAAATCCGAGGTTGTTCTTCCGTGTTTCGGTCATAACAAGTCGTTACAACTGGCGCATTTCGTGATTGGTTGAATTTTGTGGAGCAACGGTATTTTCCGCAATTTTACGCTGAATCTTCTATTTTCGGTCCTTCGCCAATGTGCTAATTAGGAATTTATTAACCATTACCAAGAATTGCCATGGCGAATCTGCAACACGTTGACGAATTAGCAGAAATTGGTGTGCTTGAATGCTTGCAAGGGACGGGAAACCCTGTAAAAGATTTGTTAACTAAGTCGGATTCTGTCCGATCCCTGACGTGTGAATTATTATCATGGTCGATGCGGCCATTGGTGCACCATAAAATGCGCCGCAGCTGAAAAGAGTGAGGCAGTTTTGCTTACAAATAAGAAATTGAAATCTATAGCTAATTCCATTGTTATCGCGATGTTTTTGGCGGTTTCCAGCTTAACCGTTTTGGCTTCAACCAGCCTGCTTTCGGCAACACAGGTTCAGGCGGCCGTGGTCAACTCTATTCAGGTGCGCGGGAATACCCGAATGGATTCGGACACGATCCGGTCATTCCTGACGATCAAATCCGGTCAAAACTTTAATACCGGTGATGTGGATGATTCTGTTAAAGCACTTTTCGGCACAGGTTTGTTTGCCGATGTAAGCATTTACCAGTCCGGCTCAACCTTGATTGTTGAAGTAGACGAGAATGCTACTATCAATCAGGTGTTTTTCGAGGGTAACAAGCGCCTTAAAGACGGTCCGCTTTCAGGCATGGTGACATCTCAGTCCCGAGGCATCTTCTCACCAGACACCGTTGCTGCAGATGTGCAAGTAATCAGCGAAGCCTATTCACGCGTTGGTCGCGGGGATGCTGTTGTGTCGTCAGAAGTGGTGCCTTTGGCAAATAACCGCGTAAACATCGTCTTCCGCGTTAATGAGGGCGGCAAAACTAAAATCAGATCAATCACATTTGTTGGTAACAATGCTTTTGGTAATCAGCGTTTGAGCGAAGTGATCTCCACAAAACGGACAAATCTTTTCAGTTGGATCAAGAATGATGATATTTATGATCCGGCGAAACTATCTTCAGATGAAGAAAAGCTGCGCCGTTATTATTTCAACAATGGCTATGCGGATTTCCAAATCCTGTCGACATCTGCGGTTCTCGATGATGTTGAGAATGAATACAATATCACCATCACAGTAGATGAAGGTCAGAAATACCAGTTCGGCAATATCCAGATTGAATCAACCCTTGCAGGTGTTGACGCAGATTCATTGTATTCCAAGCTGGAAACCCGTTCGGGCAAAACTTACAGTGCTTCAAAAGTGGAGGCGACTATTATCGCTTTGACTGACGAAGTGGCGACACGCGGTTTCGCTTTTGTTGACGTAACGCCGCGCGGCGATCGTAATTTCGATACAGGTACAATCGATGTAACCTATCTGGTTGATCAGGGTTCACGTGTCTATGTCGAGAAGATCGTCATCGTCGGTAATGACATGACACGCGATTATGTAATCCGCCGCGAATTTGATATGTCCGAAGGCGATGCCTTCAACCAGGTTTTTGTTCAAAAAGCCAGGCGCCGTTTGGAAGCCTTGGGTTTGTTTGATAATGTCGATATCTCAAATAGAGCAGGCGGCTCCCCAGATCGTGTTGTTATCGTTGTTCGTGTGATTGAGAAAGCCAGCGGCGAGTTTTCCATCGGCGGTGGCTACAGTTCAAGTAACGGTGCGGTCGCTCAGGTTTCCTTTACCGAGAAAAACTTCATGGGCCGAGGCCAAAGGCTGAGCATTTCCGGCGAATTCGGCACGGAAAACCAGACCTATAAGCTTTCCTTCACCGAGCCATACTTTCTCGGCTATCGCATGTCTGCAGGATTTGATATCGGCCAGACAGTGCAGGACGACAACGAAACAACTTCTTATGGTTATGAGTCGATATACGGAACTGTCCGTTTCGGAATCCCGCTGACAGAAAAGTCCGGAGTATCCTTGTTCTATACCTATAACGACACTTCAACGACGATTGC
>JBAUHS010000140.1:0-13689 GCA_049680405.1 Salaquimonas sp.
TAAAATCGGATGCAGCATGGTGGCTTTTGCTGCCCGCTCTAAGCGTGCTCGCATTTGTTGGTGTGCTTCCGATGATTTCATAATCTAATTAACAACGAGCTTCTCAGCGATTGTTCCAATCGCTTGCCAGCCAGCGGAAAGGATCAAACAAAAGACAATCGAATATCGACGCTTGCAATACCGCAATGCCGTCGCGTAATATCAAAAACAAAGGTGAGCAAAGTCTCTAAATGCTCAGGCACTAGCCTGAGACAATTTATAAGACGACGGACAGGCTGACTTAACGGGGCAGATCAGTTCGACATTAATTTCCAATGCATTTGTTTTCTGCATTAAGTGCCCTTTTTAAACTTATGCTTCGCGCCTAAGAGCTTGTGCCATGCAATGAATACCACCACCAGTTTTAGAGATTTCTGCTGTATCTACAGCAGCAACTTCAAAACCTCTGGCACGCAAATTATCAATCAAAGTCGTAGAGGAAGTCGGCGCGATAATTTTGTCATTACCAAGCGACATCATATTGCAACCCAAAGCCATGGTTTGCTGAAATGGTACATCAATGATTTCATGCCCCTTGGCTTTTAGCCAATCAACAATCGCAGGATCGGTACAGGCAAGACATACAGCTGTTAATTTCTCAGCAATTGGAACAACCATCAAATCAATATGCACATAATATTCGTCGATGAATGCTATGCGTACTTCCCAACCTTCTTTTTCAAACCATCCAGCGACTTGGCGAGCGCCTGCTTCATTTGTGCGCGCTTCACCACACCCAATCAAAACGCAGCCTTCTTCAATCACATTGAAATCGCCGCCTTCAAATGTGCCAGCTGTTACCATGTCATAAATTGGAATGCCGAGCTTTTCATAGGCACGAATTGCGGCATAGTTTTCACCACGCCTCCACCATTGAGACATAGCAGTGATAAAAGCGCCATAGGGTGTCATAACGCTGGAATCGCGTGAGTAGACTTGCATTGTGAGTTCAGGTTCAGCTTCTAGCATATGCACATTGACGTTAAAGTGGCGATAAGCATCTACCAATTCAGCATGTTGTGCCTGCGCCAATTGAATGTTGCAGGGCGATTCACGCAAATGCTTGCGCGATAGGCTGGAGGTAGCACGGTGGAAAAGGTGTGCAGGTGAACCGAGTAAAACATCCGTTAGGGGATCTGTTTCATTGCGAAACCCCCAATTGCTCAACGGCTTTGTATTGCCGTACAAATTACGTCTTTGAAGGCTAAACTGCTCAGTGCTCATAATTACTTTCCTTAATCTAAGTTGTTAATTACGCATCAGGCATGGTCGCTGGTATCCACCAGTCCATCCCTCTTGCGGTTGTTACATATTCGGGCCAGCGGAAATGAATCGGTGGTTCATAATCGCAAAGTGGGGCAACCCATTTTGTGCCGCCAATTCCTCCACCAGTGCGGGTTTCAAACTCTTTGGCCGCGGCCTCTCGTATTTCACTGTTTTCTAATAGATGGATCGCGGACGCTGCTAGAATTTTGGCAGCAGTGTTAACCATCGGATCAATGGTTTCTGAAATGCCACCAAGTGCATTCATAACCCATGATGGATATGGCTTGTCCGGTGGTGCTTTGAGTGCAGGTCGCGCAACATAGAACCGAGCTGTGGGTACATGCCATGTCATATCTGTATAATCATCTGATGTAGAGTTAAGTTGGCTCGGCGGTAGATCATGACGCAAAATAGCCTCAGCTTCTTGTGGGTCTATGAGCTGACTTAATTCATTGATGAATGGTGATTGCATCGGCTCCATATCAAGACTGCATTGTATCTCGCGAGCCACATTTTGTGCGTCATCACCCCATACGGGAGCGCCGACTTTTTGCATAACATCCCAAACAACATTAGCCATTGCATGGTTAGCCAATCCTGGTCGTGACTTGCAAACCCAGTGGCGTTCGAAACGGCAGCCGGTCATATCTGCTGCTGCCTGCGCATTGCGATCTAAAACTTTTGTAATCTGTTCTGCCATGTCAATTGTAGGAACGCGCATCATATATTGAATTTCAGCAAGTCCGGCTGGTAAATTATCAGCGGTTGCTTGTCCTGCAGTCAAAATGGCTTCAGAAATTGACCAACCACCTTGATGGGGCAACATGGACTCACGCAATAATTTTGATGACTGAAACATCATTGTAAGTGCGTCATTTGCTCCTGGAGCACGAACCGAAGAGTGGGATTGTGGTATTGGCGCACCATCGTTTGTTCCCCAATTTTCTGGAGCATCACATATGAAGCGATAAATCATTGAGTAGGCTGCACCACAATGTGTATCCCAACGAACAGTGTTACACATCGGCAGCATGTAAAATGGATGAAATGATAACATGGCATCTAAACCATCATAATAACCTTTTGCTGCATGAATGGGCTTTGAGCCGCGCACTTTTTCCGCAGGTTCCCCCATATAGCGCAAGCCACCTTTAATATTGTGCCTTTGCATAATTGCTTTAGTTGCGAGCAAGCCACCTAATGTTCCTATTCCAAGTCCTGAGTGTGGATCGGTGTGCCCACCAGCTTGATAGCCTAATCCATCTCTGGCTTCACGCTTTGTACTTGCTGCCTGACAATTACCTGGAACCGCATCATATTCAGCATACATTCCAATGATGGGGCCATCACCATTAAACCATTCTGCGCAGAAGGCTGTTGGCATGCCGCCCGAACCTTCTTCTACGGTAAAACCTTCTCGTCGCAGTCGATCCACATACCATGCTGCTGAACGATATTCTCTCCAAGCAGTTTCGCCAAAATTAAATATAGTCGTGCACCACAGCGACAATTCATGCTGCCTGGCGTCAACAACCTCAATGGCTTCAATCTGTGTCTTTGTGAGAGATAGACTTTTTTTCATATTGAGAAATAAGCCATTGAATTATGAAATGGAAAAGTGAATCATTTTCCTGTCAACGGCAAATTATTTTCACCTAATTGTTGGCAATTGAATTTATCGAGACTATAAACAAGTATTACACCTCGGAGGTCGTATGCAACGTTTACCATCAACACAAGCGTTGCGTGCGCTGGAAAGCTTCTCTAGGCACGGAACAGTTTGGGGCGCCGCTGACGAGTTAAACCTTACCCGAAGTGCAGTTAGTCACCAATTGAGAATGTTGGAACGTGATTTAGATTTCGCGTTGTTTAATCGCGTTGGTACACGAATTGAGCTTACTGCTAGAGGTAAGGCCTATACCAAGGATATAATGAGCGCGCTGGTGATTATAAGCGAATCCGCCCAACGCAATGCCGGACATGGTTTAACTGGACAATTTACTGTGAGCTGCACGCCTGGATTTGCCGCAACCTGGCTCAGTAGAAAAATAAAACGTTTTAGAGAAATTTGTCCAGACATCGAACTATCAATCATAACACCAAAATTTCTGGATGATACAAGCAATCCCAACGCTGATTTGTTCATAGCATTCGGCGTAGGGAAGTCTGAAGGTGTTGAGGTAGAATTGCTTAAGGAGGTTGAGTTTACTCCATTGCTTAGTCCAGCTCTTCTCAATCGCCTAGGAGGTATATCTTCTCCGACGGACGTGTTTCGCACAGACTTATTACACCTAGCAGACCGAGATGACTGGAAAGCATGGATGAAAATTGCAGAGGTGGAAAATGATATTGCGGCAAATGGAATAGTCTTTGCTGATATGAATTTGGTATATGCAGCAGCTTTGAATGCCCAAGGCATTGCCATGGGTGATGAATTTATTTGTCGTGATGCGATGAACTCTGGTCAATTAGTACGGCCTTTTGACTTGGCTATAAAGTCGCCAAAATCCTATTTTTTAGCAACGCCAAAGGCAAAAATTGAAATGAGAAGTGTCATTGCTTTTCGTGAATGGATATTAAGTGAGTTGCCTGATCGAAAAAGTTAGTGATTGGGTTTTGTCAAATTTTATTTGTCGATACTGAAAATTCATTTCATTTGTAAAGTGCACATACCCCTCCTAGTCTGATCGGTGGGAGGATAACAATGTTAGCCAGTTTGCGTGCAGCAGAAATAAGCGCCCAAAATATCACGAAGAAATTTGGTGAGTTCTGTGCGCTGGATGACGTTTCATTCTCAATTGGATCTGGTGAATTTTTAACATTACTTGGCCCATCGGGATCCGGAAAATCTACCTTCTTGATGGTACTCGCTGGCTTTGAAGCTCCCAATGCAGGCCTAATTGTATTGGACGGAAAAGACATTACAAACATTCAACCCGAAGAGCGCGGATTTGGTATGGTTTTTCAGGGTTATGCTCTTTTTCCTCATATGACCGCAGAACAGAACATTTCCTTTCCTCTAAAGGTTCAAGGGCGCGGTGCGACTGAAATTAAAAAACGTGTAGCGCAATTGATCGAAATGGTTGGGCTTGGTGAACATGGTCACAAGCGTCCCTCTGCAATGTCAGGTGGACAGCAGCAAAGAGTTGCTTTGGCGAGAGCTTTGGCGTGCGAACCGCCGGTTATGTTATTAGATGAACCATTTTCTGCACTCGACAAAAATTTGCGTGAGCAAATGCAAGACGAAATGCGCCGGATTCACAAAGAGATAGGTACAACTTTTGTTTTTGTAACACATGACCAATCTGAAGCACTGGCTCTATCAAACCGTGTCGCGATCTTTGATCATGGCAAACTGCAGCAGATAGGGGCACCGCGCGATGTTTATGAACGTCCTGAAAACCGCTTCGTGGCAGAGTTTCTTGGAGACATAAATATTTTACCTTTGACCTCGATTTCAAAAAATGGCTCAGCCCTTTCTGGACATTTCGAGGATCAACCATTGTTCATAAATAACAATGATATTGGCATAGAAAAAAACAACTTTTTGGCAATTCGTCCAGAACATATGAAGCTTTCTGTAGCAAAGCCGAAAAAAGGAAATTCGATCAAGACGCAAATCGTTGATATAACCTACCAAGGTGCGCAAACGCGGCTAAGTTTAATGACTAATAGTGGCGTACCAATTGCACTGTCGGCATCAACTGCGACATTGCCTGCGAATATCTTGCCCGGATCAGAGACTTGGATTGGTTGGTCAATAGACCGTGGATATCTGCTGGCTTCCTCACCTTAGTTACCTAGTCCCTAACCATGAATGTAACAATTGGAAATTTAAAACTGCACCAGGGAGTGAAAAAATGAATGATAAATTCCAACAAGACTGCGTAGAGATATTGGCGTCGCAGGCACGAAACGGAAAGGTTTCAAGACGGCAATTTACTCAATTGGCCGCGACCCTAATGGGTGCGACTGCGCTTAGCTTAAAAGGCCTTCCGGTACTTGCTGATTCTGGAAAACTTGTTTTCGTTAATTGGGGCGGTGATGCCATGACTGCTTATGACAAAGCATTTGGTGCACCATTCAAAGCAGCAACAGGGGTTGAAGTTAAGCAGGATGGTTCAGGTCCAACTGAAGGTGCAATAAAAGCACAAGTAGAAAGTGGAAAGCCTGCTTGGGATATTGTTGACGCCGACCCTTTCTCAGCGCAAGCCCTTGGTAAAAAAGGTATGATGGAGAAGATTGACTATAATGTCGTTGATCGCACTAAAATGCGCGATGGTTTTGGCTGGGAATACGCAGCCTCAGCGTACTTCTATTCTTATGTAATCGCTTATGATGCCAAGAAATTTGGAGATACGCCGCCAAGCGGAATGGCTGACTTCTTCAATGTCGAAAAATTTGCAGGAAAACGTGCCATGTACAAATGGGGCGCTGGAATGTGGGAAGCATTGCTTCTTGGAGATGGCGTTGCACGTGAAGACTTGTATCCGCTTGATCTTGATCGCGCTCATGCGAAATTGAAAGGTTTCAAAGACAATATCATTTCTTTTTGGGGCGGCGGAGCGGAAAGCCAACAGTTGTTATTGGATGGCGAAGCATCTATGGCACTCATCTGGTCTACCAGAGCGAAATTGTTAACCGAGGATTCTGATGGGGACATCGGGTTTGTTTGGGACGATGGGCTAGTGGCACCAGGTTCTATGGCGGTCCTCAAAGGTAATCCGGGTGGTGCTGAAAATGCCATGAAATTTATTGCTTCAGCGCAAGATCCAGAGCGCCAAATTGCATTGTTTGATGCATTGGCAAACGGTCCTGCAAATCCTGCCGCCGATTCATTGGTGCCTGAAGCACAAAAGCGTTTCAATCCAGTCGATCCGACTAACTTCGTTAAGCAGATGCCTTTGGATATGATTTGGTATGAAGAAAATTATGGTGCAGCGCTGGACGCTTATCTCGCAATAGTGTCTGCATAATAAAAGAGCGTCGTCTTCCCCTCCCGAAGGCGGCGCTCTGAAAGTTTATAATGAGCAGAATTCCAAAAACCTTTCTGTTGTTAGGACCATTACTGCTGTTCCTTGGACTGACTTACGTCATTCCATTTTTGGGAGTTGTCCGTTGGAGTGTAACTTTGCCAGAACCTGGCATTGGTCAGTATGGTGTTGCGCTTAGTGATCCTTTGATATTATCGGTTTATTGGCGCACTTTGCGCATTTGTACGATCGTCACAGTTTTAACAGTTCTGGCTGGTTATGCTGTTTCATTATTATGGGTGCGTGGTGGTCCGATTATGCGCCTGGTAACCGAGTTGTGCATCATTATTCCATTTTGGATATCTGTCTTAACACGAGCATTTGGTTGGTTAGCTCTTTTGTCAAATCGAGGTTTGATCAATAGTGGCTTGCAATCGCTGGGCATAGTGGATGGCCCGCTGTCTATGGTTCGAAATGAACTTGGAGTTGTTATAGGGATGGTCCACTTTTTAATTCCTTTTGCTGTCTTTCCCATTGCAACGGCAATGCGCAATTTAGACGAACGCGCATTGACGGCAGCACGGGGAATGGGAGCAAGCCGCGCCCGCATTTTTTGGCAAATTTTTCTACCAATGACTGCGCCGGGTATTGTTGGAGCAAGCCTTTTGGTTTTTGTTTTCTCAATAGGTTTTTTTGTAACACCCGCGCTTTTAGGTGGAGGGCGCAGCGTTATGATTGCCGAATTGATCTATCTTCGTATCTTCCAAAGTCCTGATTGGGGTTTGGCTGCTGCCATTAGTATCGTTCTAATGGTATCCATTGCCGCTCTGCTCGTTTTGTTGATAAAACAAATATCTCCAAAGGTAGCAAAATGAACTCACTTCGCCCAGGTAAATTGGCTACCCTTTTAGCTATCATTGTTTCAATATTTCTAATTATGCCTTTGATTGCTGTTGTACCTGTCTCCTTCACGCCAAAGCGATTTTTGTCCCTTCCGACGGATGAATTCTCCCTTCGCCATTATTATGCGTTGTTAGAAAACCCAATATGGGGAGCAGGTATTTGGCTTTCAGTTCGTATAGGATTGCTCAGCGCAACAATCGCCACATTATTAGGGTTGTTGTTTAGCTTGGGAATTTGGATGTTGCGTCCGCGCTTTGCGGGCCTTTTAATGGGTATTGCCTTAGTACCGATGGTGGCTCCTCCCGTTGTCTCGGCACTTACACTATATTTCTTTTTGATCACACTAAGCCAATTTAACGCTATCATCGCTTACGACACCCTAGCAGGGGTCGTATTAGCTCATTCGGTTATGAGCGCTCCGTTTGCGGTCGTTCTTTTAACGGTCTCATTAACACAGGTAGATCGGCGAATTGATCTGGCCGCACGAGCAATGGGAGCAAGTCTGTCGACGCGAATTTTTAAAGTGATTGTGCCGAACATCAAATTTGGCCTGATGGTTAGTTTTTTTCTGACCTTTGTATTGTCATGGGAAGAAATCGCAGTAACGATTTTTATCACTTCAGTTGAATCAGTTACATTGCCACGGTTAATGTGGATGGGATTGCGGGATAATATTGATCCCGCCATCGCCGCTATTTCAGTCGTCTTAATTATAATTGTAGCAGTGATCGCTGTGATTAAAGCAATCGTTGTAGACAGATTAAAAAGGCAATAGAAATACAACGTATTGAATTGTTACAATTGATCTAATTGTTGGGTAGATTTGGAATATCACGATTAATTTTGTTCACTGAATAAATGTGGATTTTATGTTGCATTATATTTTAACTAACGCCTGCTTTTGGCAATCCCTTCCTGCCGACATAGTTCAGCAAAGCTGTCATCACCGCGTAATCCAGCAAGTACAATTCTGATCTTATCTTTCGCTGAATACCGTCTTCGTTTTTGACGGCGGATTTCTTTTTCTAAACGATCTGCGTCTTCTGTATGGCGTTCGCTGTTTCGTCTCGTCATTTGCTCCTTGATTAGCAATGATGAGCTCAAAACACTCCCTTAGGCAATATCCCTAATTTGTTCCATAGGCGCTGACGAGGAACATGCTATGGGTTATTTTTCATAAACATCGGCCCACCGCGCCAACGCGGGAACCCGTATCCGCTCGTCATGACAACATCTATGTCATCATCCTTCAGCGCTATTCCTTCCGCCAATACGCGCTCGGCTTCTGATTGCATAGACGATAAAATTCTATGCATGATGTCATGAGCGCTGAGCGTAGTCAGTTTGATGTTCTTTCTGGTTCTTTCCGAATCGATTAGGCCTGTAACCTCAGGGTCGATCTCAGGCTTTCCAGAGTCGTAGATGTACCAACCTTTACCGGTTTTTCGACCTAACCGGCCTTGTTCACAAAGCCTGTCGGCAATCTCGACATATCTTTCTTCTGGATCACGGGTCAATGCTTTGCGTTTGCGCATAGCCCAGGAAATGTCCAGACCAGCCAAATCTTGCATTTCAAAGATGCCCATCGGAAAACCAAACTCGCGCATTGCTTTATCAACATCATGCGGGTAGGCGCCGTCTTCGATCAGAAAATCAGCTTCTTTTCTGTATGCTGACATAATGCGATTACCGATAAAACCATCACAAACGCCAGATAACACAGCTATCTTTTTTAGTCGTTTTGAAAAGCCTGCAACAGTTGCGATGACTTCGGCCGAAACTGAATCAGGCACTACGATTTCCAACAACTTCATTATGTGCGCTGGTGAGAAGAAATGCAGTCCAATGACCCTTGAGGGATTGCTCACATATCTCGATATCTCATTCACATCCAGATAAGAGGTGTTCGTTGCAAGGATGGCATTTTGAGAAACGTTTCGATCAAGCTGCTCAAAAACAGATTTCTTTACAGCCATATCTTCAAAAACTGCTTCAATAACGAGATCAGTTTTTGAAAGGGACTGGTAGTCTGTACTCACTTCAAAACTAGCTTCCAATGTCAGAAGTTTGTCATTCGAAATGAGGCCACGGTTTGATGAGTCCGTCAGAATTGTAAGGACACGAGATTTACCAAGCTCTGCAGCTTCTTCCTTGGCCTCAATCATCGTGACATGAAGACCTGCCAACAAACATGCAGCAGCAATACCTGCACCCATTGTGCCACCACCGATCACTCCAATCTGATCAATGGGGAATTTTTCAGCCTTGGTTCTGGGATCAGATAGTGTTGCTCTTTCAGCGAAAAAAATGTGGCGAAGCGCATTTGATTGTTGTGATGATTTTAAATTTTCGAAAGCCAAACGTTCCTCACGCAAGGCTGCTAGAGGTTCAAGTTCTAATGCCCTATCAACAGCTGCTATTGCAGCTACTACCGAGTTTTGTAGTCGGCCTTTTGCCATAAATGTCGCTTTTTGGATTTCAAACCTTGAGGCATCCTCTGGCAGCTTGGGATTTCTAGCGAGCGTCTTTGGAAGGTCATGTTGCAATGATCTGGCGTAAGCGATTGCGGCTTCTACGAGGTCTTCATCTACAATTTTGTCAATCAATCCCGCACTTAGTGCTTTTGACGCAGATACGGGTTTGCCACTGGCAATCATGTTCAAAGCAAATTCAGGAGCTACCAGTCGGGGCAAGCGTACAGTTCCACCCGCGCCAGGAATAAGGCCGAGATTAACTTCGGGCATTCCCATTTTTGCATCTGCGGACGCAACACGGGCCCGACAAACCATAGCGAGTTCTAAGCCTCCACCAAGAGCCGTTCCATGAATTGCTGCGAACCAAGGTTTCGTCGAATTCTCAATTGCCAACAATACATCAGGCAGATGAGGCTCAACTGGAGGTTTCCCAAATTCCCGAATATCCGCACCGGCCACAAAAGTTCGCCCGGTGCAGAACAAAACGACCGATGATATTTGCTCATCTTCTTCACAAGCCTTGACGGCATTGAGCAAACCTTGCCGAACTTCCTGAGAGGTTGCATTGACTGGCGGATTGTCAATTTCGACGACAGCTATATCGCCCTTTTGCTGATATCGGACAGTCATGGACTATTGAAATGCTTGCAGGCCAGTCTGACCGCGCCCCAAAATTAGCGCATGAACATCATGCGTACCTTCATAAGTATTTACAGCTTCAAGATTCATCACATGACGAATGACGCCGTATTCATCAGAGATACCGTTGCCGCCATGCATATCGCGAGCCACCCGCGCAATGTCCAATGCCTTGCCACAATTGTTCCGTTTCATCATGCTGATCAGTTCTGCCGGAGCGGTGTGATCGTCAAACATACGGCCAAGTCTTAGAGCGCCAAGCAAACCAAGGCTGATTTCAGTCTGCATGTCTGCGAGTTTTTTCTGGATGAGTTGCATCGCTGCCAGCGGCTTGCCGAATTGCTTACGCTCCATTGTGTATTCGCGTGCTGCAAACCAACAAGCTTCGGCAGCACCCATTGCACCCCATGCAATGCCGTAACGCGCTCTGTTCAAACAGCCAAACGGCCCAGCCAGACCGGAGACATTGGGAAGAAGGTTTTCTTCAGGAACAAAGACCTCTTCCATTTGAATCATACCTGTAGTGGATGCACGAAGGCTGAATTTTCCTTCGATTTTTGGTGCAACGAGGCCTTTCATTCCTTTGTCCAGAATGAAGCCTTTGATTTTATTGTCGTGGGCATCTGACTTTGCCCAAACAACAAACACATCGGCAATGGGACTGTTTGTAATCCAGTTCTTTGCACCAGATACAAGATATCCGCCGTCAACTGCTTTGGCTTTAGTCAGCATACCTCCTGGGTCGGAACCATGGTCTGGTTCCGTTAGCCCAAAACAACCAACCCATTCGCCACTTGCCAATTTAGGCAGATATTTCTGACGTTGTTCATCCGTACCGTAGGCAAAGATTGGATGCATTACCAAGCTTGATTGAACGGACATTGCGGAGCGATAGCCTGAGTCCACACGCTCTACTTCTCGAGCAACCAAACCATAGCTTACATAGCCCGCGCCAGCGCCGCCAAACTCTTCAGGAATTGTGACGCCCAACAGTCCCAATTCACCCATTTCATTCATGATTTCTCTATGGAAAACTTCATGCCTGTTTCCCTCAACGACGCGAGGAAGAAGGCTTTCCTGACAATAGGCTTTTGCGCTGTTGCTGATCATCCGCTCTTCGTCAGAAAGTTGGGATTCTATCAAAAACGGGTCTTCCCATTGTAAACGAGCAGGTTTTGCACGTGCTATCTCAGGCGTTTGTATTTGGGGTGAGTTTATCGCTGCCTCAGCCATTGAATATCTCCTATAGGTTTTCGGCAACATACTCTTCGTGTTTAAAAATTTCAAGCATGAAATTTTGAGCTTGAAATATAATTTTGCATGTGCGAAGATAGATGATGAATTTGAACCAGGGAGTTGATCATGCGTATTGCGTGTTTAGGAGGGGGGCCAGGAGGACTTTATTTTGCGATCTCAATGAAGCTGCGCAATCCATCGCATGAGGTCGTGGTTCTTGAAAGAAACAAGCCCGATGACACTTTTGGCTGGGGCGTCGTATTATCAGACGAGACGTTGCAAAACTTGGCGGATAACGATCCGATCAGCGCCAAGGCCATTGAAGGTGAATTTGCCTATTGGGATGATATAGCGCTTCACTTTAAAGGCGAGCGTATCGTTTCTTCCGGCCATGGATTTTGTGGTGTGGGGCGTAAAAAACTACTCATTCTCCTTCAACAACGTGCACGCGAACTTGGCGTCGATCTACGCTTTGAAACGGAAGTTGAAAGTGCTGAGCACTATCGTAAAGAATTCGATATTGTTGTTGCCTGTGACGGGCTCAACTCAAAAGTGCGTCTGGAATATGCAGACACGTTCAAACCCAACATTGATCAGCGCCTTTGCCAGTTTATCTGGTTGGGTACCCATCAAAGATTTGATGATGCATTCACCTTTATTTTTGAAGAAACAAAGCATGGCTGGATTTGGGTTCATGCCTATCAGTTTGATGATGACACTGCGACTTTCATTGTAGAATGTTCGCAGGAGACTTACGAGGGTTTCAATTTTGGAGAGCTAACCCAACAAGAAACTATCGAAATTTGCGAGGACATATTTAAAGGCCACCTTGGCGGCCACTCCTTGATGACAAATGCAAAACATATTCGTGGATCGGCCTGGATACGTTTTCCTAGAGTCCTTTGTGAAAATTGGAGCCATAAAAATGTTGTTCTGCTTGGAGATGCGTCAGCGACGGCACATTTTTCTATTGGATCAGGAACGAAGCTGGCCTTGGAATCTGCAATTGCACTTGCAGACCTACTGGATACTGAACCAAATATTGATGCAGCATTCGCTAAGTATCAGGATGGACGTCGACTAGAAGTTTTGAGGTTGCAGTCAGCGGCTAGAAATTCGCTGGAATGGTTCGAGGATGTAGAGCGATATCTGCATTTGGACCCTGTCCAATTGAACTATTCCATGTTGACTCGTTCGCAGCGCATTAGTCACGAGAATTTGCGCCTAAGAGATTCACAATGGCTTGAATCAGCAGAGCGTTGGTTCATGACGCAAGCAGGCGTTTCAGCACAAGAGCCAGTGCGTCCGCCAATGTTCGCACCGTTTAAGCTCCGAAAAATGGAGTTGAAGAACAGGGTCGTCGTTTCTCCCATGGCTCAATACAAGGCCATCGACGGCTCGCCCAACAACTGGCATCTCGTACATTATGGCGAACGTGCCAAAGGCGGTGCTGGCTTGGTGTATGTTGAGATGACATGCGTAAGTGCAGAGGGGCGTATTACGCCTGGATGTCCAGGACTTTATTCTCCTGAGCACGAAGCAAAATGGCGAGAACTTACGGACTTTGTCCATTCGCAGACTGATGCCAAGATTTGCTGTCAAATAGGACATTCGGGTCGAAAAGGATCAACCCGTATCGGTTGGGAGGGAATGGACAAGCCCTTGGAAAGCGACAATTGGGATCTTGTCTCTGCATCGCCAATCGCATGGTCCGACAAAAACGCTCAACCACGAGAAATCAGCAAAGCTGAGATGAGTGAGATAAAGGGTCAGTTTGTAGCCTCTGCTGCCATGGCTGACCGTGCTGGCTTTGACATGATCGAGTTGCATGCGGCACACGGCTATTTGCTGTCTTCATTTATCTCTCCCGTCTCAAACATCCGCACAGATGAATTTGGCGGCAGCCTAGAAAATCGTATGCGTTGGCCGCTTGAGGTATTTGAAGCAATGCGGGCTGTTTGGCCTGATGAGAAGCCAATGTCAGTGCGCATATCTGCAACTGACTGGATGGATGATGACGGGGTTACACCCGATGAAGCTGTAGAAATAGCAAAACTGTTCACTAAAGCTGGTGTGGATTTGGTGGACGTTTCTGCCGGTCAAACCACCATAGATGCAAAACCTGTTTATGGGCGCATGTTTCAGACGCCATTTTCCGA
>JBAUHS010000141.1:0-32851 GCA_049680405.1 Salaquimonas sp.
CTCGTCGAAGCCCGCCATCATCCGAGTGAGGGAGATTATCTGGCTATTCACCATCCGGTAAAATATTCTGCAGGTAAAATGGACATTGATCGGGAGCCGCCCCTTCAAGGAGCAGATACTGATGCTATTCTACACGAGCTGGGTTGGAACGAAGAGGAAATTGTCACAGCCCGCGAAAATGGTGCGATCAATTGATATTAGTTGAAAAGTGGAGGCTATGGTTGACCACGAAAGAGTGCAATGCGCCCTGACCGATTGAAGAGACATTTGGGGGATCTTCAATCGAGCCTCCAAATGCTTTCTTACTTGACGCAAGGTAAGTTTTCAACTGATAATCAACATAAACTAAGTGCTATGCTATATCATTGAATGCTTCATCAATGCGGTTCATGGCTTCGTCGACGATTGTTCGCGGCGTTGCGAAATTGAACCGAACCCAGTTTTCTCCGCCAGGGCCAAATTGTGGCCCGTTGCTTGCGCCAACTCTAGCATCTTTGGTGATGCGCTTCATGACTTCATCATAAGGAATTGGTGTGTCGGTGAAATTGACCCAACCCAGATAGGTTGATTGAAGATGCATGGGTTTGGCACCGGGAATTGCCTTTTTAATGCGCTCGGCAAGCAGGTCCCGATTGGTTTGAAGATAAGGTAGCAATTCTGCCAGCCATTCATCGCCATGGCGCTGGGCTGCCTCGGTAGCAATCATGCCCATTAGCGGGAACGACAATAGACCGGAGCGCTGACAGATATCGACAAAGCGTTTGCGCATTTTTGCGTCGGAGATGATAGCGCCGCCGATATGGGCGCCAGCAAGGTTGAAGGTCTTGGTGGCGCCTACACAGGTCACAATTCGATCGCCAGCTTCTGGCGCGATCTTGTGGGTGACGTGATGGGTAGCGCCGGGAAAGACAAGATCATTGTGAATTTCGTCAGAGACCAGAATGAGATCATTTTTCTCACAAAATGCGACAAGGTCTAGAATTTCCTGTTTGTCCCAAACGCGTCCGCCCGGATTATGTGGTGAGCAAAAGAAGACTACCTTTGCATTTTTAGGGAGGCTTTTTTGCAAAGCATCCAAGTCCATCCGGTATTGGCCATCAACCTGTTCCATGGACTGGGTGACCAACTCGCGATTATTGGCTTTGATATATTTATAAAACGCATGATAGGCCGGAGAAAATACAATCACCGCATCGCCTTCATCAGAAAAGGCTTGCAGGATTAATCCAAGGGCCGAGCCAATACCGGAAGTAGGTGTGATCCATGCTGGGTCAGGTTTGTATCCGTGATGTCGATCGAGCCATTCGCTCATGGCTTCACGCCATGTGATGTCATTGGCGTAATAGCCAAGGGTGAGGCGATCAACTTCTTCCTGCAAAGCTTCGCGCACTGCAGGAGGAGCCTCAAAATCCATATCGGCAACCCACATGGCAATCGCATCATGGCTTGTAGCACCGGTTGCAATTCCCATTGCATCCCATTTGGATGAATGGGTGTTTCGACGGTCGATGACTTTATCAAAATCGAATTTCATATCTGCCCCTGAATAGTTTGCGCTTAACTGAATAATGGAGGTAGCACTTGCCTGCAAGGCAGAATGTGAAATCGTTTTCGATCATAAATTCTGGTTGATCTACGAGGTCTGGTTAGCGACCTCTTCCGAGGCAGCATTTGCCATCATCCTGGCATTGCTTCTACTTTTGACCACGAATACAACTATGAACCATAGGGCCATGATCAGCACGATGGTCGGAGCGGGGGCACTGTCAATAAAGAAAGACAAATACACACCGAGGAAAGCGGAACTAACCGAGACAATGGTTGCAACCAACAGCATTTTGTCGAAGCGTTTGGTTAACAGAAATGCAATGGCGCCGGGTGAAATCAACAAGGCGATAGCCAGAATAATCCCAACAGCTTGAAGCGCGGAGACAATGGTCAGAGCCAGCATGGTCAACAAGCCGTAGTGAAGACCGTTGACGCTGAGCCCGATTGCTTTTGCGTGCTGGCCATCAAAGGAATGGAGCAGGAGGTCTTTTCGTTTGACCAACGTAATGACGGTTACTACCGCTGCCAATAATCCGGTTTCGACAACATCGGCCCATGAAACGCCCAAAATATCGCCAAACAGAATGTGATCGAGATGCACATCGGTTTGTATGGAGGTGTACATCACAAGGCCCAAGCCAAACATTCCTGAAAAGACAACGCCCATAACCGTGTCTTCCCGCAGGCGACTATTGTCTGTCAGAAAGCCCGTTGAGATGGCGCATATCATTCCCGCGCCAAATGCGCCGATGGTAAGCGGAATGCCGATGATCCAGGCCAGAACAATACCCGGCAATACGGCGTGGGAGATGGCGTCGCCCATCAGCGCCCAACCTTTCAACACCAAAAAACAGGAGAGTATGGCAGCTGGAACAGCAATGATTAGCGCCGTGGCGAAGGCTTGTTGCATGAAGGCAAATTGGAATGGCATAGCAAGTTCGTTGATCATCCGTTTGCCTCCGCATTCATAGTCTCACGGGCTTTGCGCTTGGAAGCCAACATGCCGTGCTTTGGTGCAAATACAAAGATAAAGAGGAATATTGCCGTTTGTAAAATAACAATGAGGCCGCCTGTTGCCGCATTCAAATGATAGCTCAAATAGGCCCCGATGAAACTGGTCAATGTGCCAATTGTTACCGCGATGCGAATGAGGGAGGGGAAGCGGTCGGTCAATAAATAGGCAGTTGCGCCGGGGGTAACTACCATTGCGATGACCAAAAAGGCACCGACAGTTTGTAGAGCGGCGACGGTTGAAGCGGCAAGAAGTGAGAAGAAAACAACTTTTAAAACATCCGGGTTCAAGCCAATGGAGCGACCATGGTTTTCATCAAAGAAGGCAACCATGAAGTCCTGCCATTTCAGCGTAAGAATGATCAGTGTCACGACAGAAATCAGCACTAATTGGAGCGTGTCGGCAGGGGATATTGCCAATACATTTCCAAGGACAATGGTCTGAATATTTACCGATGTGGGTGACAGAGAAACCATGAAAAGGCCAAGGCCGAAAAAAGAAGTGAAGATCAATCCGATGATCGCATCTTCACGCAATTTGGTGCGGGCATTGAGAAACAACATTGCGGCGGCTGCCAGCCCGCCTGAGAAAAATGCTCCAACCGAAAAAGGCAGGCCGAGCATGTAAGCACCGGCTACACCTGGTACGATAGCATGCGAAAGGGCATCGCCAATCAGGGACCAACCTTTCAAGATTAGATAACAGGATAAAAAGGCGCAAACTCCGCCAACCAATGCGCTGACAAACATGGCATTGACCATGTAATCATATTGGAAGGGCTGGAGGATCAGGTCTATCATTTTGACTTTTTACCCTCTTCGGGATCAGCCTGCTCCTGATCATGATACAAAACCAATGGGCGTTCATCGTCGGTGATAACTGTGACCTGACGTGTGTCTTCGTCATCATGGAGATCAGAGCCAGCAAGAATGAAATGCCGGAGCACACCGCCGAAAGTGGCCTCCAAATTTTTTGGCGTGAAGACTTCGCTGGTCAGGCCGTAAGCGAGAATGGTGCGGTTAATCAAAATGGTCCGATCACAAAATTCCGGTACACTCCCCAGATTATGCGTTGAGACCAGCATGACTTTTCCTTCGCTGCGCAACTCGCTGAGCAGCTCAATAATCGCAGCTTCGGTTTGTACATCAACACCGGTAAAGGGCTCGTCCAGCAATATAACTTCGCTTTCCTGGGCGAGCGCCCTTGCAAGGAAAACGCGTTTTTTCTGGCCACCTGACAATTCGCCAATCTGGCGTTTGCGAAATTCAAGCATTCCAACCCGTTTTAGAGCGTCCGTTACTTTTTCATGGTCCTGCTTTCTGGCAATGCGCATGAAATTCATGTGGCCGTAGCGCCCCATCATCACAACATCTTCCACCAGAACCGGAAAATTCCAATCGACCTCTTCGGCTTGGGGGACATAGGCGACTTTGACCTTTGCAAGGGACTCCTTTGCCGGTTGACCCAGAATTTCCACATTGCCGGATGCCAGCGGGATGAAGCCCATAATTGCCTTGAACAGGGTGGACTTGCCGCTTCCATTTACACCCACTAGCGCAGCGATGGTTCCATTCGGAATTTCGAAGCTTGCGTCTTTAAGGGCAGTTACCCCATTGCGATAGGTGACAGTTACGCCGCTGGCTTTGATGCCGGAATCGGGCATTATTGCAGTCCTTCCACAATGGTGGATACGGTTTTCTTAAGCAGTTCAATATAGGTGGGCACAGGGCCATCTGAATTGGTTAGAGAATCCACATACAACACACCGCCATATTTGGCTCCTGTTTCACGCGCTACCTGTTCAGCGGGATCAGCGGGAACTGTGCTTTCGCTAAAAATGGCAGGGATGTTGTGCTTGCGAACAAGGTCAATCACCGCGCGAACCTGTTGCGGGGTTCCCTGTTGATCTGCGTTGATCGGCCAGAGATAGACTTCTTTCATATTGAAATCGCGGGCGAGATAGCTGAAGGCACCCTCACTGGTGACAAGCCATCGGCGTTCTTCAGGAATCTTATTGAGGGCTATTCTCAATGGCTCAACCACAGCCGTGATTTCAGTTTTGTAGCTTTCAGCGTTTTGCCGGTAGGTTTCCACGTTTTCAGGGTCCAGCTCTGCAAAGGCTTTCGCGATGTTATCGACATATATCAATGCATCGCTGGGGGACATCCATGCATGGGGATTAGGTTTGCCGCTATAGGGGCCACTGCCAATGCCGATAGGGATAATTCCATCGGAAACGATGATGCTTGGCACGTCTTTCATATTGTTAAAGAACTTTTCAAACCAGAGTTCGAGATTAAGCCCATTCCAGAGGATCACATCGGCATCTATTGCCTTGATGATGTCGCGGGGAGTGGGTTGATAATTGTGAATTTCAGCGCCGGGTTTGGTAATGGACACTACTTCGGCCGCATCACCGGCTACATTGCTCGCCATATCGGCGATAACCGTGAAAGTGGTTACAGCTTTCAGTTTTGCTGATGCCATGGCTGGAACAATCAAAATTGCTGCTGCGACAAGCAGACTTGCAAGAAAACTATTATATTTGAGCACTTTAAGGTTTGTCCTGATCCGGGATATTTGCTGATGGACTTTGCGCCAGCTTATCTGAAGATAGTGCGTTGTCGGGCATCCGTCAATACAAATGCAAATGCAAATCGTTTGCAACTGAAAAATGTTTAATGTTTTTGCCGCCGGCGAAATATCGCAGATGCACTTGCGAATGAGACGCAACTAGACTTTGGAGGCGCCTGCTGCTAGGAGATTTCGGAAATGTATTTATGTGGAACAACTGCCTTGAGCAACACTGCAAATCAACGTGACTATGAAGGGGAGCTTCGCAAAGAAGGAATCCGGATTACCAAGCCACGTAAAGTGATTTTGAAAATTCTCACAGAGATGAATGACCACCCCGATGCGATGGAGATTTTCCGCCGGGCGGTAAAGGTTGATGAAAGCATTTCGCTGGCCACCGTGTATCGTACGATGAAGCTTCTTGAAGGTTTGGGCGCTGTCCATCGCCATTCATTTGAAGGGGGTCCGGCCCGTTTTGAAAATGCTGACGGGGAACATCATGATCATCTGATCGATCTGGATACGGGCAAGGTTGTCGAGTTCCATTCCGAAACTATTGAGCGGTTACAGCAACAAATCGCTGATGAGCTTGGTTATGATATCGAGCATCATCGTTTGGAACTGTATGGCCGAAAACGGAAATAGGGGTTATTCGGCAAGCCTTTCCATCGCAGTGATTTCCGACTGATAGTGTGAAAGCGCTTCGATACCCTTTGGGGTAAGTTCATAAATGCCGATTTTTACCCGCTGAAACCAGCCATAGTGATTATCCGCCATAATGCGGGTTGCTGTTTTGGTTATCGTGCCTTTTGCAACAAGAGCACCTTTTGACGGTCCGTTTTGCTGCAAAAAGATAGCGCATTTCAACGCATCCTGACGGTAGGCTGTCATCAAACCCTGCCTTGTTGCGCCGCCGATACTCGGATCGCCCATTCGCTTTGCAAACTCCTTAAGCAGCCGAGCTTTTTTCAGCTTGGACTTGCGCGGGGCATAGGGGCCGGGGTCGCAATGGATTTGAGTATGTGAGTCTTTCAGACGCACAGTTATCAGTCCGAGTCCCAGCCTTCTGCAAAGGGCGGTACTTCTTTTCAACGATCTTTGGAATATTTTGCCCGATTGGTACGGAACCGCCATGTAAACCTGATCGGTAATGGCCAAACGCTCTACAGCTTGCTGAAAAAGGGAGAGCGAAAATCCGGTTTTGAGTTCGATGACAATTGGCTCTTCATCGCTGCGAACAGCCATCACATCCACAGCGCCAATTTCCCCTTTTACTTCATAGCCTTGCCCCTCCAGCAGAGCTTTTACTGGTTGGTAGAGATCAGTTTCTTTAATCGAATTGGTTGCCATGAACCGTTATTATCTGAATCGCCGCTTAAATCCAATCAGCGGATTTACCAGTTTTTTTTTGACTGAATTACCGGCCAAATTGATATCTCAATTGCGCCAGCGATGTCTCTTTAGGAGACTGTAATTTCAGTTTCGTTTCACACATATTGAATTGATAAAATTCGCGGAGGTAAATGATGAACGTACATTCTAAAAACCTGCAGGGCACAAATGGCATGGATTATCTTTCGGATGTTCTGCGGGATGTAAATGAGGCCAAAGGCCTGCCAAACAGACATTATGTCGACGCAGAGACCTTTGAAATTGAAAAACAGCGGGTGCTTTTTGACAATTGGTCGGCGATTGGCTTTGGCAAAGATGTTCCCGAACATGGGGATGCAAACCCGATAGAGTTTTTGGGAATGCCTCTCGTTGCTGTGCGTGACAAAGAAGGCAATATCAATGTTTTCCAGAATACCTGTCGTCACCGCGGCATGATTTTGGTGCAGGAAAAAGGGAAATTGCGCGGTACGTTTCGATGCCCTTATCATTCATGGTGCTATTCGCTGAAAGGTGATCTGGTCACGACGCCTCATGTTGGCGGGCCTGGTCACAATACCCATGAAGACATCAAACGCGATGAACTGGGGTTGGTGAAAATCAGATCCTATGTCTGGCGGGACGTCATATTTGTGAATGTTTCGGGCACAGCCCCTGAGTTTGAGGTCTATGCCGCCGATGCCATGAAGCGATGGAAAGAATATGAGCAGCCTATGGTCCATGGCGGCGATATTTCTTCTTTCAAGCTTGAAGTCAAAACCAATTGGAAACTGGCAGTCGAGAACTATTGCGAGAGTTATCATTTGCCTTGGGTCCATCCAGGTCTCAACTCTTATTCCCGATTGGAAGATCATTACCATATTGAAGAAAAAGGTCGGTTTTCCGGGCAAGGGACCCATGTCTATCAGCAGTTGAAGGGGTCGGACGGAAGAGTGTTCCCGGATTTTGAAGGTCTTTCAAAAAAATGGGATACGGCAGGGGAATATATCGCGCTCTATCCAAATGTGCTGTTTGGCGTTCAGCGGGATCATGTCTACGCCATCATCCTTGAGCCAAAGGGAATAGATCAGACGCTGGAACATATTGAAATTTACTATACGCCTGAAGGGGCTGTATCACCTGATTATGATGCCATGCGTCAGAACAACGCCCGGCTATGGAAAGGCGTCTTTGAAGAAGATGTTTTTGTTGTTGAAGGCATGCAAAAAGGCCGAATGGGCAAGTATTTTGACGGTGGAAAATTCTCACCGGCCATGGACGGCCCCACTCATTTGTTTCATCACTGGGTGGCTACTCAGATCGAGAAAGGCCAGCAGAAGGGTGATTTGGCGGAACAGCAGTAAACATGATCGCCGCCATGTCTGATAGCCAAAGGCTGATCGCTCTTGAAGAAGCGCTGCTGGATGCGCATGCGCAAAAAGATCAGATCGCGCTGGTTGGTTTGTATAGTGAGGCCGGAGATATCAAAGAGCGTGGCGGGGCCATAGATGCCGCGTGTTTTTACTATACACATGCTTATGTATTTGCCTTGGAAACAGGAGATGTGCGCCAGCACATGCTTCTCGGAAAATTGGTGCAATATGGCCGTGATGCCTATGCAACCAATGATGTTTGAATTCTGACCCTAGATATCGAGACAGACTTTTAAGGCTCCAGAAGTGAAATGCATTTGAATTGACGCATGTCAATGCGCTTCGCACCAGACTGCGCCAAGAATATGACATCAGGAAAAAGGAGGCGCAAGATGAGTGTTCAAAATGAAAACCAGAAACATCCAAATGCATCAAAACAGGAGCCAAATCGTAGAGCCAAACATGATGCCATCGTGACTTCAATGCAACCGTTTCATTTTGTGGCGGATGTGTTGGGATCTACAACGAATTATAATGAGAAGACGTTGGATTTTGCCAGCAAACGCCTGGACAGCAATTTGAAAAGCGCCGTTGCTTTTTCCAAATGCACTGATGTGAAAGACGTTATCAAAGAAAGTCAGTTGTGGTGGGAAAGAGTGGGTGCGGATTACATGGCGCATTTCGGGGATATCTTGGAGTATTCCCATGAATTACGAACCGAGGTTGAAGATCTGGTCGACACCGAAACGGAAATCGCCAGTGCTAAATCCGAAGACATGTTCGAAAATACGCCTGTTTGACAAAGGCTGGTAATTCAATCTCGTCGATAAGCTATTTTCCGGTGAAGTTTGCCGGGCGTTTTTCCCGAAATGCTAAAACGCCCTCTTTGAAGTCGTCTGTTTTTCCAAGCTGGCCTTGGAGCTTAGCTTCAAGATTCAATTGCTCATCAAGTGAATTCACGCTTGCGGCCTGAATGGCTGTCTTTGTTTTGCCAAGCCCGACAGTGGCGCCGGATTCCAAAGATTGTGCCAGTTTCCTTGTTTCTACCATCAGATCTTCATCGGGTAGGCATCTCCAGATCAGGCCCCAGTCAGCAGCATCTTCCGCCGATAAAGGCGCTGCTGTCATTGCCAAAGCTTTGGCTCTGGCTTCGCCAATTAGCCTTGTGAGCGTATAGGTTCCGCCCGCATCGGGTATGAGGCCAATTTTTGAAAATGCCTGAATGAATTTGGCGCTTTTTGCAGCAAGAACAATGTCGCAGGCGAGAGCAAGATTGGCACCGGCGCCTGCTGCCACTCCGTTCACGGCGCAGAGAATTGGCTTTTCAAGCGCGCGCATCCGGCGAATGAGCGGGTTGTAATTGGTGTTCAAGGTTTCGGACAAATCCACGATCTTGCCGTTGTCGGGATCCCGTTCAGACAGGTCCTGACCGGCACAAAACCCCCGGCCTGCGCCAGTTAGAATGACAGCCCTGATTTCCTTGTCGCTTTCTGCTCTTTCAAAGGCTGTGCGCAGCAGAGCGTGCATCTCGGTGGTAAAAGCGTTGAGTTGATCCGGACGGTTGAGAGTAATCTCAAAAACGCCTTTATCAACAGAGGTAAGAACGGGTTGCGACATCAGTTTTTCCAGCGATCTATTTCAGTGGGCTCAGCTTTACCTATTCAGAGAGAAAACAAAAGCGGACTGTTGTTGATAAATGTTTCCCGTTTTCAAATCTATGGATGGGAAACTCGATCTGTTTGGCGCATCGGGCCAAAATTGTGGCTCCAGAGCCAAACCTGAATAGGGGCGATAGTGAGTGCCATTGTGGCCTATGTCTGCCACATTGAGACCTTTGCCTGTATACATTTGCAGGCCTGGTTCGGTGGAAAAAAGTGTCATGGCGACACCACTTTTGGCACTCTTCAATTGGGCAATCTGGCGAAATGACCGCTGCCCGTTTGCAAGGCAAAAATTGTGATCAAAATCCACAAATTGTGAAGCACTGATTGGGCGCGAACTCGTGAAGTCAAATTCTGTTTCCTGAACAGGCTTGATTTCACCAGTCGGGATTAATTCTTCATCGACGGGGAGATAGTGATCTGCTGACATTTGTAGTTCGTGTTCAAATACGTTTCCTGCCCCTGTAAGATTGAAGTAACTGTGGTGGGCAATGTTGCAGACCGTATCTGTCGTCGCTTTGGCAGATATCTCGATATAGAGCGTGTTGTCATTCTTGATCGTGTAGGTGCATGTAATTTCACAATCTCCGGGAAACCCGGCGAGGGCTTCTGCGTCCATTGTTTGCAACGTCACACTATCTGCGAAATGAGAGATGATTTTCCAATTGTTCTGGTCAATTCCAGCCTGGCCGCCATGGAGAGTGTGACGGCCATTTTGATTTTTATTCAGATGATGAATTTTGCCGTTCAATTCGAACTCTCCATTGGCGATACGGTTCGCCACACGTCCAACCATCGCGCCGAAATATCGGTTTCGTAGATAGGGTTCCAAAGTTTCAAATCCAAGAACGAGGGATTGCTCATGGCCAACCATTCTCAAGTCTTGAAGGCTTGCTCCATAGGTAATGATGTTTGCGGAGAGATCGCCGCGAGACAATCTAACGCGCTGAACTTGATCACCGCTGGGACGGGTTCCAAAAGGTTCAATCATTTCAAGACGCCGCCCGTTCAATAATCGTAAACCCGGATGGTTCAATCAACACCGAGCCAAAAATGGCTTTTCCCTTTACCAGTTTTGAAAGATCTGCTGTTTGGCTACCGTAATTGGTGACGAAATATTTACCGTCCGCGTGGGTCAGGCGAATCTCATCGGGCAGATTGAGGGTTTCCAACTTGGCAGTCTTGCAAAGGCGGGCAAAAATGACTTTGAGCATTGGCTCATCGGGCCAGCCACAAAGATAGTGGTGATTGTTTTGAGCTATCAGAGCCGGATGCCCATCAAGGGTTTCCAAAACGCATGTGGCATCAGGGCCTGTTTCAACAAATTCTCTCCAGATTTTGAAGCTACCTGTGGTGCACTCAACAGGGCAATCAGGTCGAAGGCTCTCTGCACTCAGAACTTCGATGTCGAGTATAGATTTCGATAGGGAAGGAGGCAGGGAAATAGGTATCGCAAAGTTCTCGGTTTTTGATCCTGATCTCGGGCCTATGAGCGTTACACCTTTGTAGTTTTCAAGCACTTTGCAAAGGCTTTCGCTGAAAGTGAACAGGCCCGGGACAACGACCATTTTGTATTGGCTCAAATCAGCTTTGGATGAGGAAATAATATCGATTGTCAGGCCCAGACTCCGCAATGCCTTGTAAAAATCGAAAACCAAACGGAAGTAATTAAACTCTTTTCCCTGGGGTTGAATCTCCCAAGCCCAGGATGACGGGTAATCAAGAATGATGGCGACCTCAGCTTGATGCTGTTTTGGCCATTCAATTTTGGCTAAATCCTCGCAGACCTGACTGGCTTCGTGAAAACCCTCAGCTTCTTGATGATTGCTCCGCAAAAGCCCTGAATGCATCTGTTCCTGAGCAAAGGGGGCTTGGCGCCAACGAAAATAGGAAACAGTTTCAGCGCCATGGGCAAAAGCCTCCAAAGCCCACAAACGAACCATCCCTGCTTGGGGAGCCGGATTGTGCGGTGCCCAGTTAACGGCTCCCGGCTGTTGCTCCATTACCCACCATCGTCCATTTGACGTGGCGCGATAGACATCATGGTGGAAAGCCTGAAAATCAGGGTCACCGGAACGGGAAAACTTCATCTTGAAGGTTTCGCTGCGATCAGACCTATCCTCCAGAAAACCGAGCGGATATGAGTCCCAGGACGAGATATCAAGATCACTTCCGACGTCAAAGTGATCGAAGGCGAGGGTTCGACCCATGAAATTATGGATGATATCGCGGCCGGGTGACAGCTTTCTGATAATCTCGCATTGCAGGCAATTGAATTTGACGACCTGATCGGAAGCAAAGCGCCGATAGTCCATCCAGTGGGAGGGGTTGGCTTCGGTAACGGTTTGATTGGGTAGCTCAATCTGGTTGAAATTGGAAACTTCCATTGACCAGAAGATATTTCCCCAGGCTTTGTTGAGCGCTTCCGGTGACTGATACTTTTGTGAAAGCCATTCCTGAAACGCGTTCAGGTCAATTGGGGAAAACGACAATGTGGTGTCGTGGCAATCATATTCATTGTCAGTTTGCCAAGCGGTGATGCCCGGATGATTGCCAAAAGCCTCGCCAAGTTTTGTGACAATCCTCGCGCATTCAGCACGATAACCAAGATGAGAAAAACTGTAATGTCGCCGCGAACCGAACTGACCAATGCTCCCATCCTTTCGAACAGGAAGCATATCAGGCATTTCGTCGACAAGCCATTTTGGCGGGGTTGCGGTCGGTGTGCCTAGGACAATTGAAAGGCCAGCCTTGTGCAAAATGTCGATTGATTTTTTGAGCCAGTCAAACTGGTAGTCGCCGCGTTTTGGCTCAAGTTTGGACCAAGCAAATTCTCCTATACGAACAACAGAAATTCCGATCTCCACCATCCGCTCTGCATCGCTTTGCCAAACTTCTTCCGGCCAGTGTTCAGGATAATAACAAACGCCGATTTGTTTTTTTTCTTGTGCCATCAAAGAGCAATCCTCGGCTCTGGCTTGCCTTTGACGAGTGGTTGTACGAGGCAAGTTTTTCCGGCGTCGCCTTTGATATTTGCTGGTGACGGCTTGCCTTGCCAAGCGGATGTGACCAGCAACTGATCCAGTTCCTTGCCAACAAAACACGGGCAGGTTGGCTGGGTCACGGTTAAGCTTATTTTTTCCAGAACGTCGCCCAATGCTGAGATTTTATAGAGCGCTGAAGCTCCCCAACAAGCTATCCATATATTGCCTTCAGCATCGGTTACAGCTCCGTCCAAGCCGCCATCTTTGCCGCTATGGTCATACAAAGAAGTTGGTTTCCCAATTGGCAAAGCTGTATTCGGGTCGATGTCAATTTGATTCAGGATATTGATGTTAGTGTCTGTAAAATATGCTTTTTTTCTATCCGGGGAAAAGCATATGGCGTTTGGAATAGTGATTTTGTCAAAGAGTTTGGTTAGAGTGCCCTTGTGGAAGTGATAGATTGCGCCAGCTTCTTTTTCTGCACTTTTTCCCATGGTCCCAATCCAGATTGCTCCGCAAGGATGAGCGCGTCCGTCATTGGATCTGGTTACGCCGTTGTCTGCTTCAAGAGGGTGGTGCAAGGTCAATTTGTTGGTTGAGCAATCGCGAAGATAGAGGCCATCCTCTGCAGCGATCAGTTGGGTATTGTCGTCCACGACTGCCAGCATGCTTGCCATCACAGGCAGAAGAAATTGCGTCGTTTTTTGCTGTGTGAAATCATGTTCAAATAGCTTCTTGCCAACTATATCAAACCACCATGCTTTGTTTTGTTGGGGGTCGTAAGTTGGGCCTTCGCCAAGTTCGCATTTGGTTTGATCCAGAAATATCGATTTCATTTCAGCTTCCATAAACGAGGTCATAGGCCGTGATGACTGTTCTGGCTTTTGCCCGAACTTCATCGGCGGTCGCCCCCGGTTTATAGAGGCTTGAGCCAAGGCCAAATGCGGAAATTCCGGCAGCTTTATATGCTGCAAAATTATCTTCCGAAACACCGCCCACTGCGCCAATCGTAATATCCGATGGAAGAACGGCCATGATCGCCTTGATACCGGATGGACCCAATATGCTTGCAGGGAAAAACTTAAGGCCGGATGCGCCAGCGCTCACGGCTGCGAGCGCTTCGGTGGGAGTGAGAACCCCTGGCATAGTGACCATTTGTTTTTGTACTGCTGCGTCAATAACCTCGGGAACCACATTCGGACTGATCATGAGATTGCCTCCGACACCCTCGAGCCTCGCAACATCATCGATAGTCAGAACCGTTCCTGCGCCTATCAAAACATTTTTCGGTGCCAGCTTCACAGCTTTCTCGATTGAAGCAAAGGGATCGGGAGAATTCAATGGTACTTCGATTGCCTCAAAGCCTTCTTCGAGCAATGCTTCAGTAATTGCATCAATCTCATTGGGTTTCACACCGCGAAGGATCGCAATTAATGATCGTTTGAGTGTTGGCCATTTTAACCTTGGCATTGCCGGGCCTTTCGCATTTCAGTTTTTTTGTGCTGACCCCATAAAAGGAAAGCAGCATGATAAAGTCCAACTCTGCCGGCACTTTCTGCGTCGTCAAGTTCGGTTTCAATGTCAACGCATTTGAGTGCTGATTTGTAAAGAAGGCCAAGATTTCCGCTCGCAAGCAAGGTTACGGTTTGCAATTGGCCGAATTTTGCTTTGGCGCCGGCAAGTTCAAGGCCTATAATCATCCCCGATAATGCTGCTTTGGCTGTTGAAGGATCACTGAAACCAAGGAGTTGTGAAGAGCGGATGGAAAACAGCTGGGCTGTTATGGCTTCAGGCTTGGCAATTGCTGCCATTACAGCTGAAGTAAATACAGGGTCTTCTGAGATGATCTGCTCGCGCTTAGTGATCGAATTTTTCAGGATAGAATGTTCTGAAATCAGGCTAAACAATTCACCTGACATGAATGTCGTGAAGCCTTTGACCGTTTGATCTTCGATATGGACCCATTTTGAATGGGTTCCCGGCATGCAAATGATTTGCTCACCATTGTTGTTTTGCCCAATTTGACGGTGAAGCATACCCAACAGCTGGGTTTCCTCACCGCGCATCACGTCCGGCATTGAAGCATCTCTTTGGGCCAATCCCGGCAGGATGCGGATATCGCGCGTTAAATGAGGAACACGAACTGAATTATTTATGATTTTCGCAAGATCGACAGGCGTATCGAGATAAGCCGCTTCCTGCCAACCCGTTCTTGAGCCAGCCATTCCGCATACAACGACAGACAAGTCAGCAGGGCAACCGAGGGCGTTCAAGTGCTTTTCGAGAATAGCTTCAAAACCCAGTGCACCAATATTGAGCAGGCCTTCATCTGTGCTGATTTCATGCAATATCTTCCCGTCTTCACCCAAAACCCAGAGGCGGAAGCGGGAGGTTCCCCAGTCAATTGCGGCGTAAAATGGGATCATCCGGTCACCACCACGCCGCCATCCACCACCAAAGCCTGCCCGGTCATCATGCGTGATGCTTTTGAGGCCAGAAAGAGTGTCGGTTCAATCATGTCTTGGGGATTGATAGGCTCTTTAAGGCACTGGCGTTCGATATGGGCTTTCAGTGCCTCGTCTGTCACCCATAGCTCCTTTTGGCGCTCGGTAATAACCCAACCAGGCATTAGGGCATTAACGCGAATATTGTCTGGGCCAAGTTCCCGGGCAAGCCCACGCGTCATGCCGGTTATTCCGGCCTTGGCAGCCACATAGGAAACATAGCCCCCATTGCCCATCATGTATGAGATCGACGAATAGTTGATAATGGAGCCTCCGCCGTTTTCGCGCATGCCAGGAACAACGGTTTGCGTTGCGAAATAATGATGACGAATGTTCACATTCTGCATGTGATCCCATTTTTCCGTTGTCATCTCTTCAAGTGTGTGACGATTGTCCCAGGCAGCATTGTTGATGAGAACCGTTATCGGGCCATTTTCCGCAGCGGCCTGTGTGAGCGTTTCTTTATAGGCCTCAATATCAGTAACATCGCATTTCAAAAATAGGGGGCGATTGCCATATTCTTTTTCAATGCGATCACAAACCGCAGAGGCTTCGGAGCGCTGGCAAAATGTGACCTTGGCGCCCTGGGCAATGAAACCTTCAGTCAAATATTCACCAATGCCTGACCCGCCACCTGAGATGAAAACAGAAGTGCCTCCAAGGTCTGGAAATCTGGTTGAAATGTCGATCATCAATTTACCCTTGCAGTTTCGATTGCATCAAAAGCGATGGCCAATCCTGTTTGAGCGTATAAAGAGGGGAGACCTATTCCGACAGTCTGTAACGCTCTTCCGGTCATTTCAATGCCACCATTGAATAATGGATTATTGAAGCTTCGGTTTGCTGCCTTTACCTGCTCCGTCATGAACTGGGATTTTACCAGATATAAGGTCTCTGGCCCCAGATCCGGGATCAAAATTCGCGGTGGGACTGTGGAGCGAGGACGATCAATTTCTGCCAATACCAAGCGGGCGTGATTGCGATCTTGTGATACACTCAGCGCACCCAACAAATTCTCGTCAACAGTGCGAATGCGGTGGAAAATTCCCGTATGCCAGATCTCACGATCTTCCTTGTGGCGCTCCACTGCGGCTTTCATGATAGCGAGATCTTTCGCAGTCATTTTGGTCAGGTCCGCTTCGATGCCCATATGGCCGTAGCTTGCTACAAGAGCTCTAAACCCAGCATGGAGGCCGCGCCCGGATGTATGGCTCCAGGCCGGACCGATATGCGCGCCCATGACTTCCGGCGGAAAGAAGTATGAAAATCCGGTTTGAATTCGCATTCGCTCAACGGCATCATTGGAGTCTGAAGTCCAGAAACGGTGAGTGCGTTTCAGGATTTCATAGTCGATGCGGCCACCACCGGAGGCGCAGCTTTCGATCTCAAGCTCCGGAAATTTTTCGAGGAGCCGGTCCATCAAGGCGTAAAGCGCTCCTGTTTGACGATAAACAGTTGCGCGGCCGGAGCTGTCACCGGGAAGCACAAGATCCCGGTTCATGTCCCATTTAAGATAGGAAATACCATGATCGCCAACCAGTGTAGAAATGCGCTCAAACAGATATTCGCTCACATGAGGATTTGCCAGATCAAGGACCAGCTGATTGCGGCCGGTGATCTTCTTGTAATTTCCCATGCCAAGGGCCCAATCTGGGTGATTTTGATAGAGTTCTGATTTTGGATTGACCATTTCCGGCTCAACCCAAAGTCCAAACTCCATGCCTTTTGACCGTACATAGTCGGCGATTGGCTGCAGGCCATTTGGATATTTTTCCTCGTCCGCGTACCAGTCGCCAAGGCTTGAGGTGTCATCGCCTCGCCCGCGAAACCAGCCGTCATCTAGGACAAATCGTTCGGCGCCTGCATCAGCGGCGGCATCTGCAAGAGCCGTCAGTCTTTCATGGGTGTGATCGAAATAGATAGCTTCCCAGGTATTGACCGTGACCGGCCTTGGCTTGCCGGGGGCAGGAAAGTTCAGGATATTTTTTCTGACGTGGGAGTGCAGCTTTTGCGAGACATCATTAAGACCTTGGGAAGAATGAGCAGAATAAAGGCGCGGTGTTTCCATGCTTTCGCCCGGTTCAAGATTTCCCTCTCCCGAAAACAGCAAAACCCCCATCTGGATTTGAATATCGCCCGTTGACAGGCGCTCAATGATAAGGCGATGATTGCCGCTCCAGCCCAAATGCATTGCAAGGCAGTGACCGCTTTCTTCGTCGGTGGTCGGGGTTAGAAGAATGCTGCCGGGAAAAGCCTCATGGGAGGTTCTGCCCCTGCGATTTTCGTGCTTGGTCAACCCCACGGATATGGGCAAACGCTCGATATCAAATTCCGCACACCATCTGCCGAAAAAGGATAATTGTTGCGAGAATTGCTGGGCTGGAGCAAGAACTGGTGCTGATAGCCATTCCAATGAAATCTTGCTATCAGCCACATTGGTCAAACGGGTCTTTGTTGTCAGCACGTCCGTATCAGGATCAAGTATACATTCGATCTCCATATCCAGCCCGCGCTCTGCATCGAGCAGTCCAAAGGTGACACCATTGGGTAACTCAATGCGCCGGGAGAAGCTGAATTGTCCTGCCCAGCCGGGCTTGTCACTGTTTGGACGGTGGGCAATCAATCCGGGATGCCCCAGGAAACCACGGCCTAACTCAGGATGCAGGCTGATTGGCTGGCTAACATCAAGTGTGGCTTGTGGCAGAGGGCGTATATGGGCTTTGACAAGCATATCTAGATCGATCAGGTCATCGAGTTTATCGCCATGATAAATCGCGGCTGGAATGCCGTCATCCCAGGCAAATACGATCGTTGTGGCTCTGCCATCGAGCCGCAAAGTATTGCTCAAGTCCATTCAATCTTATCCTTTGGTGGCGCCAAGAGTGAGGCCGGCAATAAAGTGTTTCTGCATCAGGAAGAACATCAAAACCGGTGGCAACGCAGCTAGAATTGCACCTGCTGAAACCAATTGCCACTGGGCAATCCATTGTCCATTAAGCGAAAACAAACCTGCTGTAACCGGTTGAACATCGGCGCCTTGTGTCAACACAGTCGCCCAGAAATATTCGTTCCAAATAAAAGTGAAAATCAATACTGCCAAGGCGGCAATGGCTGGCCGCATCAGCGGGAGCACTATGTGCCAGAAAATCTGAATTTCCGACACTCCTTCTATACGGGCTGATTCAATTAGCTCAAACGGCAGGCCTTTGATGAAATTCCGCATGAATAGTGTGCAAAATCCCGTCTGGAAGGCGACGTGAAAAAGGATCAAACCGGTATAAGTATTGTAGAGCCCGGTTTGTACGGTCAAGTCGCGAACAGGAACCATCAAGATCTGGAAAGGAACAAAATTCCCGGCAACAAACATAAAGAATATCAAGAGGTTATATTTGAATTTATAAACTGCGAGCGCAAATCCAGCCATGCAGGATAACGCCAATGTGCCGATCATCGTTGGAATCGTCACATAAAACGAATTCAGCATGTATTTTCCCATCGGGGTATTCTGGAATATCTCCACATAGTTTTGCCAGGCGAATGCTGAAGGCAAGCCAAAATAGTTTCCGATAGCCAGATCCGCAGAAGGGCGCACAGAAGTGAGCGCAATTCCCAACATTGGCAGCAGCCAGATAAACAGGCTTATGGGTAAAGCAATTTTATAAAATCTTTGGGTTGAGGCGGTTGTTTTTTCGATTGGAATTGGAAACATGATTTATATACTCCGCTCGTCACGAACCATCTTCCAGATGAAGCCTGTGATGAAGATCATCATGATGGCGAATAGAATTACTGCAATCGCCGCGCCGTAGCCCATGCGATAGCCATATTCGGAAAGCGCTTGTTCATACATATAAAATGATAGCACCCGTGATGAACCAAATGGACCGCCATCGGTCATGATGGAAACAATGTCGAAGGAGCGAAGCGCGCCGATGACAGTTACAACAATCGCAATAAAGGTTGCCGGGCGCAATTGCGGAAGGATGACATACCAAAGCATTTTCCATCCTTTGGCGCCGTCAAGACGCGCAGCTTCAATCTGGTCCGGGGCAACATTGTTGAGGCCGGTCAAATACAGGATCATGCAATACGCGATTTGTGGCCATAAACCGGCGGCGACGAGTGCATAGGTCACGTAATCTGGCTCAGCAAGAAATGCGATTCCAGATCCTGTTACCCATTCAATCAATTTGTAAAGCAGACCAAAATTGGGAGCGTAAAACCAGGAAAACATCAAGCCAACAACAACCTGGCTGATCACAAATGGAAAGAAGAACAGGGATTTGTAGATGCGTATTCCAAAAACAGTCTGATTAAGGAATATTGCGATAAACAAGCCAATGGGAACAGCCAGCATAAAGAATATCAGCCAGATCAGATTGTTCCAAAGGGAAATATAAAAATTGCGGTCGTCAAAGAGCTCGCGGTAATTGTTCAGGCCAAGATATTCTTTGGCGCCCAGTCCATCCCAATCGTAAAATGATAACCATATTGAAGATAGAATTGGATAGATGACATAAAGAACAAACATGAAAATGCCCGGCGCCAGAAACAGCCACGGCGCGAGGCGCCTTTGGTTTCTGCGCCAATAAGAAGGCGTTTTGGAAGATCCTGGATTGGGTATGGCAGTCGTTCTGGTCACGTTACTCCCCCATCTTCTTCTGATGAACTGTTTTTAAAACGGACATTAACGCCACAGGCAGTTTCAAAAATAGTTCTGTCTACAAAATAGTCCGGGCGGCAAATGATGCCGCCCGGAAAATCTATTAGACTATTTGTAGATGCGTTGACGCGCTGATTCTAGGCGCTCAAGGATTTCATCTATGTTTTCAGGTCTAACCATGAACTCCTGGAAGCCTTCCATGCCGATCTTCGCCATTTCAGCTGGTGCATCACGGTCGAAGAACTGGGCGACACCTGAAGCAGTGGATACCGTTTCAAAGCCGGCTTGAATGAATGGATCATCCGCTGGTTTTGAACCGCTATTGGTTGGTAGCTGACCTAGGGCAGCGTTCAACTTTGTTTGTGCATCGGCAGAAGCCACATATGCGAGGAATTTTTTCGCGTCTTCCGGATTTTTGGCATTTGTCGGAATGTGGATAGTGTCTGTTGGCGCTTCTTCAGCCCTTGGCAGGCCGGGAGTAATTTCCGGGAATTGCATGAAACCAAGTGTGTCATTTGTCATGCCAGCTTTTTTCAGTTCGCCAACAGCAAAGTTACCAATCACGAAATTTGCCGCTTTACCTTGGGCCAAAAGCGCGTTGGCATCTTGCCAGTCAATCGCTGCGTGGTTTTTGGTGATATATGGGACGATTTTTGCCCAATTTGCAAAAGTCGCTTTTACTTTGTCGTCGGTCCATGGGACTTTGCCATTTGCCAGATCCATATGGAATTCATAACCGTTTGTGCGAAGATTCATATAGTCGAAAATACCAGCGCCGGGCCATAAGGCTTTTGTGCCGGTAGTCAGGCAATCGATACCGGCAGCACTGAACTTTTCACAGTTTGCTACAAATTCGTCATAGGTTTTCGGAATTTCAACACCAGCAGTTTTGTAAACGTCTTTGTTATAATAAATGCCCCACTGATAGTAAGTGTATGGCACACCCCATTGTTTTCCTTCGATGGTCATGCCGCCGAGTGAGGAAGACAATTGGTCTTTCAGGCTATTGGCTTCCCATACATCTGAAACGTCCATAAATTGACCAGCTTTTACAAATGGCGCCATGCGGTTACCGGCATACCAGTTTGCTACATCTGGAGCATCAGCAGACAGGAAATTGCGGATAGCGGTTTTATAGCCTTCGTGATCGAAATTCGTGAACTCAACCTTGATGTCAGGATTGGCGGCCTCAAAATCGGCGATGAGTGCTTCAAAAGCTGCGAGTGGAATTGGATCGAAGTCACCAAAATATTTAATGGTACCGGCAAATGCCGAAGTAGTCGTCAGCGCAGCTGCAAAGGCGCCGATGACTGAAGTTCTGAACAGCTTGTTCATGGATTTTCCTCCCGTGGAAAAAGCAAGTGATTAACTTATCAATAGTCGAAGATGCCAAGTAACATCTGTGAATGCTAATTCCATTAAATGGAACAGCGTTTGACTATTTAGAATATTCATCGTAAGTTGCCCCAATTGTCAAGGGCTTCAAAAAATGAATCATAGTACAAAACAATCGGTTGTAGCCGCCCCGTCACCTGATCAGATGGTGAAAGACCAACCGCGTGCGCTGGAAGTTCTGGAAGTCCAAAACCCTCCTGTTGCAAAACAACAGGCGTCCATGACTGGTACGCTCGGCAAGGCCATGGCTGTGCTGGATATTGTTGCGGCATCTCCAACGCCGCCTCGATTTACCGATATTCTCAGTCAATGCGATCAGCCAAGGGGTACGCTTCATCGGCAGCTTACAAATCTCGTCGAAGAGGGGTTGTTGAACCAGCGCAGCGATTCTTCTTATGAACTTGGCTATAAGTTGCTGAAGTTCGCTTCCCGCGCCTGGGCTGCCAATGAATTCAGAACCATTGCTGAGCCGCATTTGAGAGCATTACATCAAATGACTGGAGAAACAGTTCATTTGGGCGTTCTTCGTGATAATCAGGTGATTTACCTCGACAAGGTCGAAGGCAATCAGGCCGTTCGGATGTATTCTCAAATTGGCAATGCGTCGCCGGTTTATTGTACCGGCGTTGGCAAAGCAGCCTTGTCTGCACTTTCACAAACTGAATTGATGGCCTGCCTTGATGCGGTTACCTACAAAAAATTTACCGAACACACGATCACCTCGACAAAGCAAATGCTGGGCGTTCTCGATGAAATCCGCGCCAGTGGCAATGCCTTTGACCTTGAAGAACATGAAAGCGGGATCATGTGCGTTGCGGCACCTGTCTATTCACAGGATAAGAAGTTTGTCGCCGGAGTATCCGTCACGGGACCGGCATACCGGGTAACGCTGGAGCGTTTGAAAAGTTGGGCACCGATTGTTCGACAAACAGCACAAGATATTATGGAAGACATGGGAGCAAGGCTCGGGCCAAGAGCCTGAGGACTGCAAAGGGAGTAATTATGTCAGGCTTGAATTTAAAGAATGTGAAAAAATCATTCGGATCCGTGGACGTTATCCACGGGGTGGATTTGGAAGTTGAAAACGGCGAATTTGTTGTTTTCGTTGGCCCATCAGGCTGCGGAAAGTCAACATTGTTGCGCTTGATTGCGGGTCTTGAAGATACTTCGTCCGGGACAATTTCCATTGGTGGTCGTGACGTTACCCATGTTGAACCCTCCGAGCGTGGAATCGCGATGGTGTTTCAATCCTATGCGCTTTATCCGCATATGACGGTTTATGAGAATATGGCTTTCGGGCTGAAGATGAATGGCCATAGCAAAGAAGCAATTGATCAGCGTGTTAAAAAAGCAGCCGATATACTTGAATTGGGAAACCTGCTGGACCGCAAACCCAAGGCAATGTCAGGCGGTCAGCGGCAACGTGTTGCGATAGGTCGTTCGATCGTGCGCGAGCCGGATGTGTTTTTGTTTGATGAACCGCTTTCCAATCTTGATGCGGAATTGCGTGTACAAATGCGTTTGGAAATCGCCAAATTGCACCAAGACCTTGGGGCAACCATGGTTTATGTGACCCATGATCAGGTTGAGGCGATGACCCTAGCCGACAAGATTGTCGTGTTGCGTGCCGGAATCATCGAGCAATATGGTTCGCCAATGCATTTGTATAAGGATCCCGATAATGTGTTTGTCGGGGGATTCATTGGTTCGCCCCGGATGAATTTTCTGGAAGGCACTGTAACCAGCACCCGCGGTAAAAAGGTCAATGTGACATTGGATGGTTTTGGCGCGACCAAACTGGCAATTGCGTTCAAAGGCGAAGCGCCTGTTGCTAATCAAAAAGTTCTGATTGGTATTCGTCCGGAACATTTTTCAGAGAGTGCAAAAATCAAACTGAAAACCCAGATTGACGTGATCGAAAATCTTGGTGGAACGTCGTATGGCTATGCCAATTCAAAGGCTGAAAATCCATTGACCATTCAGTTGTCAGAAGGCCATAAAGCAAAAGAAGGCAGTACCTACAATGCCGGAATTGACGTTGAGCGGGTTTATCTGTTTGACGCAAAAACAGAATTGCGGATTCGTTAGTCATTTGGTGCCTCAACAATTTCTCTTTTGAGATGGAAATGTCTTTCCGATTTTTCTTTGGGAGAGAAAATTTCTGCGCTAAGGCATGCGAAATAAAACCGTAGTAGTAGGATGTTTTGAATGGGTTGGGATCTGATCGCTGATATTGGCGGGACAAATATGCGGCTCGCTACTTCGCGCATAGGCGCGATTGGGGATCAAAAAACTTATCCGACAGTGGGCAAACTAAGTGTTACGGAAGCTATCTTGGAATTTGCAGCAAGTCAGCAAGGATCGCTAGAGCGGGCGGTTATTGCGGCGGCCGGAATTGTGGAATCGGGCGTTGTTACTTTAACCAATACCGGCACTGTTATTACTGAGGCAGAAGTGAATGCTGCCTGTTGTATTAATAACACGAAGATTTTGAACGATTTTGAAGCGGCTGCCTGGTGCCTTGCGAGTGTCTCAGAAGATAACATTCACTGCCTGCAGGGATCAGATGAGTTGTTGCAATTGCCAAGGGTCATCATCGGGCCAGGAACAGGGCTTGGGGTTGGAGCGCTTGTCTGGAATGGGAAGATGCCGGTCGTTGTTCAAGGAGAAGGGGGCCATGTCAGGCTATCTCCCGATACCAATGAAGAACTTGAAATATTCAGGAAACTGGTAGCCCTTTGGCCGGAAGTGCAAATGGGTGATGGCGTTGCCGTTGAAGCAGAGGCTGTCCTCAGCGGGACTGGTCTTCCTTATTTTTACAAGGCGATTTGCGAAGTGTTCTCACTACCGAAGCAAGGACTAACTGCCAGCGAGATATTCAACGCCGCCAAAGCGGGCACGGATAAAGCCGCACTCAAAGCAGTTACTTATTTCACGAAATATCTTGGCGAAGTTGCCGGAGATATGGGAGTTACTTTTTCTGCCAAAGGCGGTGTGTTTCTTGCCGGTGGCGTAATTGCCGCTAACGCCTGGATATTTGAAGGACCTGAATTTCTGGCTGCTTTCAATAGCGGTGGCAGGCACACAGGTTTTCGAAAGAAACTGCCTATCTATATCTATAAAAGCGGACAATTTGGCCTTGAAGGGGCAGTAAATTACTTAAAATATCGGCGCTAATTGAGCGGGCTTGGACAGGCGTTAACTACGGTTTTGCAAATCTGCCCCATTGACCAGGCTCCAAAAGGTCCGATATTCCTTGCCAACACGTTTTATCGCCCTAGGCGACTTGCACAATATGGAGATCGACATGAGTGAACCCGCACCGACGCAAAAAAGTTCCCCGGCCCAGGCAAGGTTCAAATGGGATGATGCGTTCCTGTTGGAGGATCAACTCACGGAAGATGAGCGCATGATCCGTGATTCTGCGAAAGCATTTGCGGATGCTGAATTAAAGCCGCGTATCAATGATGCCTATATGAATGAGGAAACTGATCCCGGACTATTCAAGTTGATGGGGCAGGCTGGACTGCTTGGGGTAACGATCCCTGAAGAGTTTGGCTGCGCCGGCGCGAATTATACTTCTTACGGATTAGTGGCACGCGAGGTCGAACGGGTGGACTCTGGCTATCGCTCCATGATGAGCGTTCAATCCTCACTCGTGATGTATCCGATTTATGCTTATGGCGATGATGTCCAGCGTAAGAAATATCTGCCCGGCCTTGGGTCTGGCGAATTGATCGGCTGCTTTGGCTTGACCGAGCCAGATGCTGGTTCTGATCCGGGTGGAATGAAAACCCGGGCTGAGAAGATTGCCGGTGGTTATCGTCTCAAGGGCGCGAAGATGTGGATTTCAAACGCACCGATTGCAGATGTGTTCGTGGTCTGGGCGAAGTCGGAAGCTCATGATGGCGCAATCAGAGGATTTCTACTTGAAAAGGGTATGAAGGGACTTTCAGCACCCAAAATCGGCGGTAAACTGTCCCTTCGCGCGTCGATCACCGGCGAAATTGTTATGGATGGCGTTGAAGTTGGTGAAGATGCCCTGCTGCCAAATGTTTCAGGCCTTAAAGGGCCATTTGGCTGTTTGAACCGCGCACGCTATGGTATTTCATGGGGTGTAATGGGGGCAGCTGAAGCCTGTTGGCATCAGGCCTTGCAATATGGTCTTGATCGTAAGCAATTTGGCAAACCACTGGCCGGCACGCAGCTTTATCAAAAGAAGCTTGCCGATATGCAGACGGAAATTACGCTTGGCCTGCAAGGCTCTCTTCGTGTTGGTCGTTTGCTGGATGAAGGCAAGATGGCGCCCGAAATGATCTCAATCATGAAGCGCAATAATTGTGGTAAGGCACTGGATATTGCCCGTCAGGCCCGTGACATGCATGGCGGGAATGGTATCCAGATCGAGTATCAAGTCATGCGCCATGCGGCCAATCTTGAAACGGTCAATACCTATGAAGGCACCCATGATGTGCATGCGCTGATCTTGGGGCGTGCCCAAACGGGAATCCAGGCTTTTTTCTAGACATGAATTTGATTTTGTTTGTACGCCTATTCTTATCTTTCAAACGTTCCGTTGAAAGGAATAGGCTTATGGCAGGTCGTCATCCAGGTAAACCTGAATGATTTCTTCAAAGTTTTTTTCAGCTGTAAAGCCTAGGGAAAGCGCCATTTCGGGGGCAAAGTCCCGGGGCCAGTTCTTTACGATATCCATGATGGCTTGATCCTGTTTTGGCTTGATCAGCTTGACCACATCTTCGCCGGCAATTGAGCGTAAGGCTTCGATTTGTTCAGCTACTGTGCAAGACACTCCCGGCAAATTCATCGCGCGTCTTCCGCCCAGTTTGGAAAGGTCAATGGCTGCCGCATGGGCGAGGAATCCTGCGGCCGAACGGGGACTCGCATGCCAGTGTCGCACTGTATCGGGAACAGGCAAAATTGCTTCTTTACCGCTCAAAGGCTCACGGATGATGCCGGAGAAAAAGGACGATGCTGCCAGATTGGGCATGCCGGGTCTGACGCAAATTGTCGGCAGGCGAACTGACAATCCGTCGATCATTCCTTTGCGTGAATAATCTGAGATCAGCAATTCGGTCATGGCCTTTTGTGCGCCATAAGAGGTCATCGGCGCACAAAGGAAATTGTCTGTGATCTTGTCAGGAAAGGGAGGGCCGAACACAGCAATAGATGAGGTGAAAATCAGTTTTGGAACATATTGTCCTTCGCTGGTTTGATGTTCTGTCCGCAGTGCTTCCAAAAGATACCAGGAGCCTCTTGCGTTAATGTCCCAGCCTTTGTCGAAATCAGTTTCGGCTTCTCCAGATACAATGGCAGCCAGATGGAATACAAGGTCCGGTTTCAAGGAAGCAAGCTTGATGCTCTCAATCTGATTGGCAAGGCTGCCCGTAAGGGTTTTTATTTCGAAAGATGCTTTGACTGTTTTTGCGGGAACCACATCGTATAAGATCATCTCGTTGATCTGCGCTGCCCAGTTTGCGTCTTTCGCTAAATGCGTAGCCAGTTTCTGGCCAACCATTCCAGCGCCGCCAATAATCAAAACCCGCATAACTTTTCTCCAGCTAAATATTCCAAATTGAAAACCGTTTCTTCCAATCGAGGAAAAATCATCAAAAGGATGATCCAGGCTGTGTCAAAAACTCATTTTCCTTTTGTGTGGAAGTCCGGCCCAAAATTTCGTTTCTATGGGGAAATCTGCCATATTCCGCAATAATATCACGGTGCTTCTCAGCGTAGCCATAAGCGTTCTTGGTGGCGTATTTCTTGAACAGGGGAAGCGACGCATTCTGGACTGAAAGGTCTTCGCTATGCATCATCGGCATGAGCATGAAATAGCGCCAGTTTTGTTCATTGCGTTGAAGAAAGCCTTCTGCAAGGCTTTCAAGACAGATCGCTAGTGCTTTTTCATCACCCTTAAATGCCTTTGGAGTTTCACGGAAAATATTGCGTGTGAATTGATCGAGCATGATAATCAACGCCAATTGTCCTGTATCATCAGATTTCCAAGAATCAAGATCGCCCTTGATTGCGGCCTCAACAGTCTCCTGAAAGCGGGATGCAATCTCTGCATCAAATGCCGAATCTTTCTTGAACCATTGCTCAGGTTTGGCTTCGTTGAACCAGAATTTGATGACCTCATCTTTATTCATATCGTTTCCAAGGAATTGTTAGGGGTTGTATATCTTTCCAACAGATAATGAACTGAGGTCAAAGGCAAGCTTTGAAACGGGAATTGAAAGTGCTTTCACGGATTTCTTGTGTGGGAGAAGCAAAACACCTTGCGGCGAATTGTATTGATCTGTCATTAATTACGGCAAATAGAAAGAGAATGTGTGTCCATTTCACTGCTCAAAACCCTGATTGCGATATCCGAATGCGGCAGTTTTAGCGGCGCAGCGGACCGTATTTGCATTTCACAGGCCGCTGTGGGCCAGCAGATGAAACGGCTGGAAGAGCAATTAAGTGTAGCGCTATTTGATCGGTCGCGAAAAATCCCGAGATTGAATTCTGTGGGCAAATCCATGGTTCCCAAAGCGCGACAGGTTGTGAATGCCTATGAGGCCATGGTCAGCGAAGTGAGCGGTGATGCGCAAATGGTTGGGGAACTTACCCTGGGAGCGGTTCCGTCTGCCATCAGAGGCTTAATCCCGCTTTCCATCAAGAAATTGATCAAAAACTATCCTGATCTGCATATCAGGGTTGTTCCGGGTCTGTCCGGTGATTTGCTGGAACAGGTTGAGCGCGGCGCTATTGATGCAGCCGTATTAAGCGCTCCGGGCGATGTAGGGCTTAGCCTTCAATGGCAACCCTTTGTCGACGAAGAATTGGTGCTTCTTGTATCGCCGGAAGTTGAAGAAAATGATCCCATGAAACTACTGCAGGAATTGCCGTTCATCCGCCACACAAGACGGGCAGCGGTGGGTATCTTGTCCGATGACTGGCTAGCGAAAAACAAGATTGTTGTTCGCCCATCCATGGAGATGGAATCCTTGGAAACCCTGTGCAGCATGGTCGCTCATAATCTGGGTATTTCCATTGTTCCTAATTTATGCGTTCAAGATCCAATCTTTGCCAGCTTGAAAAAGCTTCCTTTGGCAGGCCACTCTGCGCCGAGAACTTTGGGAGTCTTGACCCGAAGTGACTGTTCAAAGCTTTTGGTAGTGGATATGCTGCTGAAGGAACTGGAGCTCACAGTCGAGGAGCATCGCATGGCTGTTGAAAACTAAAGCAATGCGTTAGTTATGTTAAAATATTATTGGATTGAATTAAATTATTTTTTATATAGGACGGTAATCAACTAACAAATAGGGAGCTTTGCCTTGTCCGTAAACCAATACATTGTAGATAGTCTTGTTCGTAACAAGATTGAGTTTGTGACGACTGTGCCATGCAAACAATTGGCCGGTGTCATTGAGGGCATTGAAGCCAATAAAGATATCATGCACGTGCCTTCAAACAAGGAAGATGAGGGCATGGGGCTTTGCGCTGGCGCTTATATGGGCGGCAAACGCCCTGCGATCATCATGCAAAACACAGCATTGGGCGTCACGGTCAATACGCTGGCTACGCTTATTCAATATTACGCAATGCCGCTGCCAATGATCATCAGCTATCGCGGTGAACTTGGTGAGCGCGTTGGCATTCAAGTTGAAATGGCGGTTCATACAAAGGCTTTGCTGAACCAGTTGAACATCCAGACCTATCACTTCCACAAGCCGGAAGATGTGGAAGAAATGGACAGCATTTTGCATCACACATTCATGAGTAGAAAACCGACTGCTATTTTGACGGACTCAAATTTCTGGGGAGGATATTGATATGATCCGCAGTGAAATCATTAAAAACCTGATCCCGGTCATTTCCAATGAATTGGTGGTTTGCAATATTGGCCTTCCAAGCCAGGAATTGCACATGATGGATGATCAGCCGTCCAATTTCTATATGCTTGGCACTATGGGATTGGCTTCTTCTATCGGCCTTGGTCTTGCGCTGGCGCAAAAAGAAAAAGTCATTGCAATTGATGGCGATGGATCAGTGCTGACCAATCTTGGTACTTTGCCGACTATCGCCAATAATGTTGCGGACAATTATATTTTGCTAATCATCGACAACGGAAGTTACGGATCAACAGGCGACCAGCCAACCTATGCCGGTAAGAAAACCTCTCTTGCTGCGGTTGCTTCAGCTTGCGGCTGTGAGAACGTGGTTGAGTGCCAGGCTGAAGATGCTGTAAAGGCTGTAAAAGCAGCGCTTGCTTCAAACAAGATGACAATAATTGTCTGCAAATGTGAGTCAGGAAATATCCAGGTTCCGGTGATCGAACTTGATGGACCTGTTATCAAGCACCGCTTCATGCAGGAAGTGAAAGCGCGGAACTAATCATTCCGGTTTCCGTCTCGAAGAGCTGAATCGCATGTTCTTGAACAAGACAATTCACTGTTACGACGATGCAAGGCAGCTCGCTAAAAAGCGGCTGCCTTGGATGGTTTTTGACTATATCGACGGGGCTGCCGGGGATGGGTATGGCGACCTAAATAATCGCAATCAGTTGCGCGATATTTGCCTTCAGCCCCGGGCTCTAAACAATGTTGAAAAACGGAATCTTTCCGTAGAAATTTTCGGCAAGAAAAGCGAATTTCCGTTTGGTATCAGCCCCATGGGAATGTGTAATCTGGCCGGTCCAAAGACTGACAGCTATTTTGCCGAACTGTCAGCCCTACACAAGATGCCTCTTGGCGTATCGACCGCTGCTTCCACGTCTCTTGAGACGATGATCGAGCTTTCTGAAGGCAATGCCTGGTTCCAGCTTTATTTCAGTGGTAATGAAGAAGCTTCGAATGCCCTGATCAAACGGGCAGCTGGAAGCGGTTATGAAACCCTCATACTGACAGTAGATGTGCCTGAGGTTGGCAGACGCCCACGCGAATTACGCCGCGGCTTCAAAATGCCATTTCAGATTGGCCTTCCGCAATTTATAGACTTTGCTCTTCATCCACAATGGTCTTTGTCCACGCTCTTTCAGGGGAAGCCTGAGCTTGCGAATTTTGGCGGAAAATTTGGCGAGTTTGATCGCACCAGCAGCCGCGCCGGGGCAGACTGGTCATTGCTGAAAAGAATTCGCGACGAATGGAAAGGTAATCTGGTTATCAAGGGCGTTCTTGATGCCAGAGACGCTATGAAAATGAAAAAGATGGGCGTTGATGCGGTTCAGGTTTCAAGCCATGGCGGACGTCAACTGGCTAGCGCTCCAGCACCTATTCTAGCGTTGGAAAAAATCCGAAAAGCGGTCGGAAAGGATTTCCCGTTGTTTTATGATAGCGGGGTGAGGAGCGGAGAAGACATTGTCAAAGCCTATGCAATGGGCGCCGACTTTGTATTCATGGGTAGGCCGTTTTCATACGCCGTGGCTGCTTCCGGTAAAAGGGGCCTTCGCCAGTTGTCAGAGGTTTTTGCCGTTGAAACCAGCATTACCCTTGCCCAGCTTGGACTAACGGACATTGCTGACGTAAATTCAGCAAGCCTTGCGGTATAATCTGACTTGGTCAGACCATATGAAGTTTATGCTTTTCCAGAATGCTGATCAGCATAGTGCCCGCTTGCACCCGGTGCTCGGTATGAATTTTTCTGGCTAACTTCGGATTGCCATCGCGAATGGCTTCAAGCACGCGGCGATGATCATCATTTGATTTTGTCGGGCGAGGCCGCAGGTGAAGCGTCAATGATCGCGCACGCCTTACCTGATTATTATATTGATCAACAACCGTCGCAACCCTTGAATTACCACCCAGCCGGATCAACTCATTATGGAAGTTTTGGTCCGCAGTCGCCCAGTCCTCCCGATCTTCCCTCTCAAGTGCCTCATCCATGGCAAGGATCGCGGCTTCGGCCTGATCAAACTCTTCCTCATCCAGGTTATTGTTTGCTGCCAGTTCAACTGACAGGCCTTCAAGCTCTGTCAAAATTGCATAGATTTCTCTCATGTCATCGATGGATAGCGGCAGAATTTTAACGCCATGGCGGGGGCGCACCTGCAATAAACCCTGTGCTTCGAGGATAAGAGTTGCTTCGCGAACCGGTGTACGGGACATGCCCAGTTTTTTGGCGAGCTCACTTTCCAGATGATTGGAGCCGGCAGGCAGCTGATTTTCCAGGATGAGCTGTTTGATGGTTTCAATAGCAATTTGTGTATTTGATTTAGGACGCCCGGCGCCATCAACCAAACCGGCGATTGCTGATTCCTGCATATCATACCTCTATCTTGCAATTTGATTCCGCGGACTGATAGACGGCAGACTCAAGCTCAAGGACACGTATATACTCTTCTGCGGTATTTTCAAAACCTATTCCGTTAAGTAAACCATCGATCACATGGCAATTAAGGGCATGAACACAATCGCCGGCAAATCCCGCATAGGTTTTCGCCTCAAGTATGGGTGTTTTGGATTTTTCGCCAAAGCTCCTCAGACTCAGACTTCCGTCGCCTGAAAGCTCAAGTGTTCCCTTTGTGCCTTCTACAAGGGCCTCTCCAAATGTGACCCTTGTATTGTCACTGGCGTGATCCAAATGCCGATTTCCATCAAATATTGCACGCTTGCCGCCTGCAAAATCCAGAATGACATAGCCAACATCTTCGCCTGCTATGGCTGGATTCATTTTGCGTAGATCTGCATAAATTGCGGTCGGATTTCCGAGCAAAAATCGAAACGTGTCCAGCCAATGAACAGCGGTTTCATGGATCAAGAAACGAGACATGGTTTGAAAATAAGGCTGTCTGTCGAGATAAGCATTTGGCCCTTGCCCATCTCCGGTTCTCAGTCGGAAGGTTATCTGATGAACATCACCGAGAAGCCCTTCATCCATGACTTGCTTCATTTTTCTATACCAAGGCTGAAACCTGAAATTTTCATGGATGATGAGATTGGTTCGGGATGCCTTTGCTAGTTCTACCGCCTGCTCGGCTTCGTGCATATTGTTGCAAAACGGCTTTTGGCAAATGATGGTTTTGATGTCCTGTTCAATAGCCAGTTTTATAAGCTCAAGATGAGAAGGCGGCGGTGTAATGATGTCCAGCACATCCGGCTTTGTTTCGTTCAACATGGTAGTCAGATCAACATAAGCAGGATAGCCAGTTTTTTCTGCAGCGTCCTTTGTGAGGGAATATGCGCCAACGATTTCAACGCCATTCATTCTTCGCCATGAATCATAGTGAAACGCACTGAAATATCCTGCTCCGGCACAGGCGACTTTGATGATTTCAGATTTGTTCGACATGGCTGGTGGCGCAGTGTGGTTTCAATATTTCAAAGGAACTAATAGTAATGCAGGATAAATTTCTCATTTAAAACCTGTGATCAGCTCATTTACGTACACATTAGGGTCAGGACCCATTAATTGACGCGAAATGGTGGGAGGGAATTTGGTTTGATGACAGGAGCAGATGCGACGGAAACCTTTTGGTTTTCAAGCTTTTGCGACGCCGCATCAGGACAAATCTACCCCATCCAAGGGACGCTCCGCTAGGACTGCGGACGACTTCGTCAAAGCTCTCAACCGGGGGATAAACCCCGATTTTCGATCTTTTCCTTGTATTTCTTGTCATATCAAGCGCCATTTCGCGTTCATTTATGGGTCCTGACCTAGTTACATTTTGTTGTCTGAAAATATACCCGTTTTTGGATCTGGATTTTCACATCGGTTAGCAGTTGGAAATACTGCAGGTGGTTTCAGGGAGCGCAATTTTCGAGCTTATCT
>JBAUHS010000142.1:0-2406 GCA_049680405.1 Salaquimonas sp.
CCCCATTCATCGCTGGGATACAAACCACCAGCGCCAGAATCCATCATCCACTTGCATGAAAGGATAACTATGAACTAACATTCAAACCGGACCAATCAGATGGGGCTGATCACTGCCGAAGATCAACCGCTCTCTACGGCTCTTAGAATAGCTATTCGGTGGTATCTTACAGAGGAATAAATAGGTCCCCCCCATTCACCCCAAATGTCCACCACCGTTGTGGAATTGGTCGTCGATCCACACACATCTTCGGCATGTATTCCTGTCGAAGCAATTCTATCCAATGAATTAGAGAGGGAGTATTGAAACCGTTGAACCCATGATGCAGATCGAGTTTTGTTCCGGCTCCAGCCATTTCGATCTCGTAACGGAAAAAACCCTTTGTTTTGGTAGAGATCGAGAAAAAAATCGAAACAAACCACTTATAAACCACTAATAAACCGAAATGGGTTTTTACGATTTTTTGAAACAGCACCCCATTCTATTTCGTTTTTGCTATTCCTGCATGCGTGAAGAGGCGCTCATTTCATCTTATTACACGGCTATAACACCAAAACGTAGCCGCGCTCTTAACGCCAAAATGGACAGTTTTCAGAGGCTCCGGCTCGTTATTCGGGATCATTGTTCGATGGAAGTGACTATCGCGTAAGAATCACCAAAGGATTCAAAGCTATTTTTCAACTGATCTCTCGGCTTTTGAATGGAGACGGCACACGCAATGAACTAGGAACTTTAAACACTTAGTTTTGCTGTGGCTTGAGTGCTTGGAAAACTTGAATTTATCGACTCGGTTTTCCACTTATAACGATGCTAAAATGGACTTGTCCCCATTTAATTCCGCATCCGGTTCTCATTTAGGCCATTTTTCGTTCGAAGTCTGCGGGTGCTATTCCTCCTATTGCTGAGTGGCGTCGACGGATGTTGTAAAATCCGTTTATGTACTTGAAGAGCGCATCGGTCACTTGTTGGCGCGTTTGCCACGTATGTCGCCATATGAGTTCGGCCTTCAATGTTTTGAAGAAGGTTTCAACAGCTGCATTGTCGTAACAATTTCCTTTACCACTCATTGACGCTTTGAACCCAAGCTGACAAAGCCGCTTTTGATAATCGTGCGAGCAATACTGGCTGCCCCGATCCGTGTGATGAATGCAGCCCGGCGGAGGATTGCGAAGCGCTACTGCCCGATCCAAAGCCTGTAGAGCAAGATCCTTTTTCAACCGGTTGCTGACAGCCCAGCCGATGACACGGCGTGAATGCAAGTCAATCATCACAGCCAGATACAGCCATCCCTCTCGGGTCCAGATATAACTGATATCCCCCGCCCATTTCTGATTGGGCCGCTCTGCAGTAAAATTGCGATCCAGCCAGTTGGGCGCGATGTTAAAGCGGTGGTTGCTGTCGGTCGTAACCTTGTATTTACGGGTTCTGACAATGCGAATGCCGTTTTGGCGCATCAACCGCCCAACGCGGCGATGTCCCACGTGCAAGCCAACCTCCTTCAATTCCTGCGTCATACGGGGGCGACCGTAACTGCCCAGACTGAGATGATGTTGCTCACGAATGTGGGCAAGTAAAACCATATCTTCGCGTTGTCGTTGGCTGACAGGACGGCTACGCCATGCACGATATCCGCGCGATGTAACACCCAGAATATGGCAAAGCCGGTCGACGGGAATATGATTTCGGTGTTCTTCCACAAATGCAAACTTCACTTGTTTTGATTTGCAAAGAACACCGTCGCCTTTTTTAACACCTCCCGCTCCTCCAGAAGCAGGCGGTTCTCTTTGCGAAGCCGTTCGTTCTCTTTGGCCAGATCAATATCAGACGCTGGAGGTAAATCATCAGGACGGGATCTTTGTATCCACTTTGCCAGGGTAGAAAAACCAACGCCCAAATCAGACGCGACCTGCTTGCGTGTCAATCCACTTGTAAGTGCCATACGAATTGCTTCGCGTTTGAATTCTTCATTGTGTTTGTGTGCCATGATTGTTCTCCTTGATGGCTATTATTCCAATTCAAGGACACGGAATCAAACTGTGGCAAGTCCACGACGATACGCCATTGGATACAATCGTCATCGTCGAGGGCTTCTGGTCGGTGTTGCGATTGCACGCTTTTGGCGTGCCAGTCGTATCGACCTTCGGGATTCTGTCTCTGAAGAGCAGGTTGATCTGCTCGTTCGAGCAGGGTTCAGGAATGCTCTTTTGATCTTTGATGGCGATGCCGGTGGCAGAGCCGGAACCGAACAAGCGCTGCCAGTTCTGGCTTCGCGCTTGTTTACCAAAACACTCATGCTTGAAGATGGCGATAAGCCAGATGTGATGAGTGAGGAACTGTTGAAGGGACTGCCTTGCTATGTGCGCTAGGCACATTGCTGGGTAGTCTCGAAACTGTGGGGTCTCAATG
>JBAUHS010000143.1:0-5130 GCA_049680405.1 Salaquimonas sp.
GGTTAGAGTAACTCTAAGTCAATGCCAAATATTGAAAAGCTGACCTTCGGACTCGCCGCAGCATCGGTCATTATGGGCTCAGAGCTGACCTCTGACCATTCTGTTGGATGACCGGTTCGCCATTAATAACGGTATTAAGATTCAACGGCGATATCCCATCGGCAACAATATTGTTTTGGATATAAGCCCACAAAGCCTAGCTCAAATTATCAGTCTTTGGACAAAGACGATAGAAACTCGATTTTGAAATTTCAAAACTCTTCATAAGGGCAGTAGGCGTCTTCCCTGCAATATGTGCAGCCCTGAGTTCCTCAATCTGAGTGCCAGAGAGTTTAGGCTTTCGGCCAAACTGGACGCCCTTTTCTTTTGCGCGTTCCATTCCCTCATTACGACGCTCATTGAAGAGGTCACGCTCAAATTCAGCGACGACCCCAAGAAGGTGGAATGTGAGACGGCTCAGTACTTCTATTCGACCAAAAATTTCAATCCAAAGAACACCTTTAAGTCAAAAGTTGTGTTGTTCCACATAATACACCTTCGATTGATTTGCTAATTCCACATAAGTATAATTTAATGCAAACTATGGTTGCAATCATGTATGATGGGATTTGTGTATAAGGGGTCAGTGGGATGATGGATTATGCGCTCTTGCAAGCGCTTGTTGCTGTGCAACAAGAAAATAGCTTTGAAGGTGCTGCCCGATCGTTGGGTATGACTTCTTCAGCCGTTTCTCAACGCATCAAACAATTGGAGGAACGGATTGGGGCGGTGCTGGTTCATCGCAATCCGACAAGACCATCTCCTGTCGGAAAACTCCTTTGCCGTCATGCAGAAATGGTCATGCTTTTGGAAGATGAGCTGGTTGGTGAAAACAGCGACTGCTTGAAAGCCTTAAACCGGGAACCCTTCAACATCAGGGTTTGTATCAATGAAGATAGCCTATCCAGCTGGTTTATGGAAGTTCTTCGACCCGGCACTGACAACGATAACCGGTTTTACTTTGACATCGTTGTCGCTGATCAAGATCATTCCATCAAGAATATGAAGTCGGGCGAAGTGCTGGCTGGCATATCTAGTTGCAAGAAACCTGCTCAGGGGTTTAGAAGCTATCCACTAGGTCAACAAATCTATCGAGCTACTGCAAGTCCATCGTTTGTAAAACAATATTTTCCTGATGGTATTACACAAGAGGCCTTCAAGAAAGCGCCTTCATTACGATATTCCGAAAAAGATGAACTTCAAAAGCAATGGATTGAGCAGATATATGGAAGCAACATAGAATTACCCTTCTACACCATTCCTTCGACCTATGGATTGATCGAGTCCTGCTTGAAGGATGTAGCCTGGGGCATGAACCCGGCGATGTTGGTGGATCACCATATTGCTTCAGGGGATATTGTGGAACTCACCCCTAATCAGACATTGAACAAATCGCTTTATTGGCATGTTAGCCGTGTCGTCGACGGCACGCTTTCGCAAGTAACTCAGAAAGTTCGCAAGGCGGCGAACGCGCATCTTTTGCAGGTTGCCAGCCATCCAGTTTTGGTAAAATAGCTTCCGGTTTAGATACTGCGTTTTTGACGGTTTAATCCAGCGGTCCATTTGATCAGAATCGAAGTTTTACTAACCTCACATTATTACTTTGCCGGGTGATCGGCAGCATTTTGCCTGAACATCACGTCTCTTTCATTTATACAGATGGCGGACAAGGATGGCAGTTCATGCCTTGCCCTTAAAACTGGAGCACCAATTATGACTAGATCATTCACTATCTTAAAACATTCCATTATAGCAGCTAGTGTGCTTGGTGTGTCAGCGTTGATTTCTGTCGAAGAGGCTTATGCCTATGACATGGATTGCAAAGTTATCCTGTGCATTGCAGGCGGCTTTCCGTCCGAATGCTCAGACGCATATCGCTACATGATCAAGCGCATTACGCGACGTCCAAAGCCCCGCCCTCCCTTTGGGTTTTGCGCCATGTCCGATGGATCAGAGTATAAAAACCACAATGTCGACTACCGGTTTCTTGGCCATGGCCCTGAAGCTTATGATTGTCCGGAAGGCAAGAAACTTTTCTACCGTCGTGAAGAAAATGAACAAGGTGGATGGGGTAAGGAAACTGCATTTTGTTACAGCCATGTCACGACCGAGCGCGATGGTTGGGGGCGAGATGCTATGGTAAGAACAGTCTATCATGACCAATCGCCTGCAACCCCTGTGAACTTCCAGCTGAAGATCGCCATTGAGCCTGGCACGGAGCATGAATACCGCTCGCCTTTGTTCCGGATCAATTACAAAACCGGTTACATTTCACAACGCCCAATCTGATGCATTGATGTTAGTGATAAAAGGCATAGTTGTTTCACTATTGGCATTTTCCGTTCTCAATAGCTTTTCAGTGATAAAGGCTTTTGCGCAATCTTATGTAGGAAATAATGCTGGTTCCTGCTTGTCGCCAGAAGAACCCTATCCCTTCAAACTCGCTAAATCTGATCCACTCTATGAGGCATCCCGCGATGAGCATCAGGCCTATCTCGAGAATTTGGAAAGCTATATAAATTGCCTAGATCTCGAACGCCGCAACGCTATCCACATGCTCGGTGCATCTTTTGATTTATTCCGTCAGAATTTTGGTGCTGATGGCGTGTTTAGATTTTCAACAAATTGATACAAGGCCAGGTTGGAACGATAGCTTTGTTGACGAATTCAGTTGGGATATATTCAAGATCTTTTTGCGACAAGATTTTGCGACAGTTAAGCGCTTGATTTTTTTATCCGCAAAAAACCGCTGCAAAATGGATCGGTTTTGCGACGACTACCCTGCGCAGCAGGATAGTTTTTTTACGTCCATATCGAATGTTTGTGCTGCCAGCTTCAATCCCTCAACAGTGGTCAGGTATGGGAAAATCGTCGTGCCAAGGTCTTCGTAGGTCATACCCATCTTGATCGCGAGGACAGCAGTTTGAATAGAATCTGACCCTTCAGGCGCGAGAATATGCGCCCCGATTAGTTTTTTTGTCTTTCCGTCTGCAATGAGTTTTATCAGGCCGCGTGTATCACGAGCAGCCAAGGCGCGAGGCACATTGTCGAGCGTCAGGACAGAGGTTCGTACTTCAAAACCCTGCTTCTTAGCTTGCGCTTCTGTCAGTCCAACACTGGCAACTTGTGGATCGGTGAATACCACAGCGGGCATCGCCGAATTATCATAGGATAGGGAGTTGCCATTCATGGCGTTTTTGGCTGCAATTTTAGCACCATAGGCTGCCATATAGACGAATTGGTCACGTCCCGTCACATCGCCAGCAGCATAGACGTTTTCGCGTGTGGAGCGCATTTGAGCGTCCACTTTTACGCCGCTATTGGGGGCAAGTTCTATGCCTGCCGATGCCAAGTTGAGACGATCAGTGTTCGGAGTTCGACCTGTTGCGATGAGGACTTTTTCGGCAATGATTTCTCTGGTTCCGTTCTTATCTTGAACGGTGAGAACAATGGAACTGTCCTTGGCTTCAATGCGATCATAAGTGATACCATCTACCAGATTGATGCCTTCGTCTTGAAAGTAGCGCGTGAGCGCTTCACCAATTTCAGGTTCTGCCTCGGGCAAGAGGCCACGCCTTGAAATGATTGTCACCTTCACCCCAGCACGTGCAAACACTTGGGCTATTTCAGCGCCGATATATCCCGCACCGATAACCAGCAGGGATTCAGGCAGCTTTTCCAATTCTAAAGCGGTTGTGCTGGTCAGATAGGGCACTTTCTCGATGCCTTCGATTGAAGGCAAGGCTGGCCGTGTTCCCGTGGCAATGATGATATTCTTGGCATTGATGGCGTTGCCGTTGACCGTCAGCGTTCCGTCGTCAGAAAATATGGCTTCGCCTTCAAGATAGGCCACGGAATTATAAGCGGGCAGCAAATCGCTGTATTTTGTTTTGCGCAATTCATCGACCAAATTTTGTTTCTGCTTAACCGCAGCGCCCCAATCAGTAACCCTTGCGGTTGCCTCAATTCCATCAAAGCGATTTGCGGCGTGTGCCATATGGAGCGTTTCAGCAGCCCTTATCAGGGCTTTGGAGGGGACACAGCCGACATTGACGCAAGTTCCGCCAATTGTGCCGTAGCCGATCAAAGCTACTTGCGCGCCTTCGTCCGCAGCAGTGATAGCGGCGGAAAAACCTGCCGATCCCGCTCCGATTACAGCCACATCGTAAGACGCATTATTCTTGTTGTCGCAACAATTGGACATGAAACACCTTCGAATTTGAAATTAAGAGGTCTGGCTTCGTTGCTGCCTGCGCCACAGGGCGTAGATTGTCAGCAGGACGAAGAACGCGAGAGCAGGAAGCAGCACATAGTCGAGATATCCGACGATTGCGGAAAGCCCTACTACGCCGAGCAGAATAACCAGAACTGGGGTGAAACAGCACAGAGCGGCTATGACCGCGCCGATGATACCTGTTGTGAGAATACCTTTGTCGGTCATGATCCGCTTTTTGTCTCAAAAAGCGTAGAAGGATATCCGATGTTGGCGGTCGCTTGTTGGATCGCCTCAATGCTTGTGAGCGTATCTTCGAATGTCACGGTTGCCGAGCGATCTTCCATCGTTGCTTCCACGGCTTTAATGCCATCGACCGCTGAAATGGCTTGCTTTACCATGTAAGGGCAGCTGACACAGGTCATGTCTGGCACGGATAGTTTGATTGTTTGTTCAGCAGCGACAGCCATCGATGAGGTCGAGACGAGTATTGCTAACACAACAGACGGGATGAGCTTATTCATAACGGTTCCTTTCATGATCCGAGAATGAGGGGCACAAGATACGGCCATGCGAAGGCCAGCAAGATCAGCGCGGTTGCAAACCAGAGGGCTGTTTTGACAATGATATTTGGGAGTGGCCTTGCGCAGGCTTCGCCTTCGGCGCACGCGATTTTCGGTTTACGGTAAACCAGCCAATATCCGTACCCAAGAAACCCAAGCGTGAATGCGATGAATATTGGTTGATAGGCAGACAATGCCGTCAACTGACCTATCCAAGCGCCGCTAATCCCAAGGCTGAACAGTACCAGTGGGATTATGCAGCACGTGGACGCTGCGATAGCGCCAAGGATTCCACCTGCTGCTATCAGGTTGGCT
>JBAUHS010000144.1:0-29439 GCA_049680405.1 Salaquimonas sp.
GGCGATGGATCAATCGACAACACCGCAACTGGTACGGGTACATCACCTGGTGGAACGCCTGGCGATGTTACCGATGACAGTGATCCGGTATCGGTTTCTGTAACGGCAGTGATTGCCACATTGGCTGTAACCAAGATTGCTACGCCTGATTCAGGTTATGGGGTGGGAGATACCATCACCTATAACTACGTAGTGACTAACACTGGTAACGTGCCGATGACGAATGTCGGTTTGGTTGACAATGTGACGGCTGGTTCGGGCGCTGATCCGATTCCAACGCTTGTCAGCATTAACAATGGTGGCGGTCTGGGCAGCTCTGCGGATGCTGGTGGTGACGATACTGTCGATACTCTTGCACCAGGCGATACGGCCGAGTTCCAAGGCACTTATGTCGTAACTCAAAGTGATGTGGACACATTGCAATAAGCTGACGCTTAAACCGAAAAAGGTGAGGGCAGCTTAATGCGGTCTTGGATCAAACAGAACGTGACGGGCAAAGCCCGCTGGAGATTATCGTCTCCGGCGGCGCTGCTGCTTGTCTTTGTTCTGTCTTTTTTCCAGGCGCAATTTGCCCTTGCTCAAATTGTCAATGAAGTGACAGCCAATGGCACATTTAATGGCACCATTTACACAAACACGGCAACCGAAAGTGTATCGGTTGAACCTGCTGCTCCATCGCTCTTGGTTACCAAGCTCGGTATCCTGAATGATGATGTCTTGCCCGCTGGCATTTCTGCCGGGGATACGATTGACTATGAAATTACTGCCGAGAACAACGGCAATATAACCCTGACAAATATTACTGCCAGCGATCCATTGTTGCCGGGCGCTAATCTTGTATTTGATCTGGCGAGCGATCTTGATGGCGACGGCGAATTGGATGTCGGTGAAATCTGGCGCTGGACGGGTTCTTATGCCCTTGATCAAGTGATCGACATCGACACTGCCGGTGGCGGTGATAATGATGTGGACAATACTGTTACGATTGCAGCTGATGAACTTCCCGGTCCAGTAACAGCGTCAGAAGAAGTTCCGCTGGTGCCAACTTCTGAAATCAGTGTCGCAAAAACCGGAACCTATAACGATATAGATGCCACACCAGGACAGTCTGCGGGTGACACCGTTGATTATGAAGTAACCGTCCGCAACACTGGCAATACGACCATCAATGTTACGGCGGTCAATGACCCTATGGCAGCGCTTGTTTGGGATGGTATTGATGCTGGCTCCGACGGCGTGTTGTCTCCGGGAGAAATCTGGACTTATACCGGCACATACACACTGCAACAAAGCGACCTTGATACCAATGGCGGAGGTGATGGAAGCCTTGATAACACTGTAACTGTTTCAACGGTTGAAACGGGCGATGAAACGGACACTTATTCCATTCCGCTATTGCCAGCACCAGATATCGCCATCACAAAAGTTGCGGACATTTCCGGCGTTAACAATGCCGGCGATTTGATTACCTATACTGTTACGGCAACCAATAACGGCAATGTTACGCTGACCAATGTACTGGTCAGCGATCCGATGCTGACTCCAAGCAGTGTCAATTGTACGCCAATGGCGCCGGGTGATACCTGCGTATTGATAGGTACTTATCCTGTTACTGGCGGAGACCTTGGCGCAGGTACAGTTCAAAACACTGCTTCTGTAGTCACGGATGAAGGGCCGGGAGACACGGTCGTTGTTGACACTCCATTGACAGCAAATCCCGGTATTGAAGTCACCAAAACTGCCAACCCGGCTCTTGTCAGTGCAGCAGGCACACCCGTTAATTTCAATATCACTGTCACCAATACGGGCAATGTTCCGCTGACAGGTGTGGTGGTGAGCGATCCGATGATCACCCTTGATTGCGGATTAGGACTTTCGACTATTTCAACTCTTTCCCCGGGCACACCACATATCTGCACTGGTACTTATATCACCCAACAAGGGGATGTTGACGCGGGAACGGCGCTTGTTAACACGGCCACAGCGCAGGATGACGGCACCTATAGTGTGTCGGATACCGGCCAAGCGACTGTCAACTTCACCCAGACCCCTTCCATGCTGGTTTCCAAGTCTGGCGTTCTGAATGATGATGATGGTACAGGCGGCGTAAGTGCAGGCGACACGATCAGGTATACTGTTATTGTTCAGAACACCGGCAATGTGTCTCTAACGAATGTGACGCCGAATGATCCGATGGCTTCGCTGCTGCTAATTAGTGGAGATACAGATGGTGATCTTGAGCTTGACCCCACCGAGACATGGACCTTTGAAGGCGATTATATTCTTCAACAGACTGACATTGATACAAATGGCGGTGGCGATGGCAATGTTGAAAATACGGTTCAGGTCAGCAGTGATGAATTGCCTGATCAGGCAGCCAGCACCGATGTGCCGCTCAACCTTGCTCCATCTATGGAGATCACAAAACTTGGCGTTTTGAATGATGATGACGGTGATGCTGGCCTGACTGAAGGCGATACGGTCACCTATACTGTTACCGTCACCAATACCGGTAATCTGCGCCTTACCAATGTGGTTGTCACTGATCCGATGTTGGTGCTGACCGGGCCAGTGGGTGACCTTAATTCCGATAACCGTCTGGATATCGATGAAATTTGGACATTTACCGGAACGACAATTATTACCCAGGCGGATATTGATACGCTTGGCGGAGGCGATGGCGACATTGATAACACGGCGACCGTTTCGACAGATCAATTGCCCGATGAAGATGTAACGCATGAATTGCCATTGGCGCCTGTATCAGCTCTGACAATCGAAAAAGTTGCGACAGTGCCGGTTCGCTTGTTCCCGACCGTGTATGAATTTGACTATGTGATCACAGTGGAAAATACTGGCGCGGTCACACAGACCAATATCAGCGTTGATGACGACGTGCTCGCGGCAATCACACCAGCAACTCTTGTCAGTACACCGACTTTGGCCGTCACAGGGTTCTCAGGACCGGGCGGGATTAACTCTGGTTACGATGGCTCATCCGATATCGCCATCCTGCAAGGTGACGTGCAATTGCCTCCAGGTGCTTCAGGGCAAATCACGATCACTGTGCGCATTGATACAGGCGCTCAAACCATTTCGGGTTTGAATACCGCTTTTGTTGATAGTGATCAGTTGACGCTGCCTATTCCATCAGACGACCCGAATAGAACACCGGGTGATCCGAACGATACCAATCCGACTCTGGTTGACCTTCCCGATACAGATGGGGACGGCGTGCCGGATGATGACGAGGATACAACAGGGGACCGTGACGGGGACGGTTCTTCAAATTCTACGGATTACGACCCGACAGGCTATTTCTACTGCCAGGCGGACGGCCGTATTCTTAACGGTGGTCTTATCAGAATTGAGAATCTTACATCCGGCGGCTCACTGTCCGGTGTTGGTTCTGGAAATGGCATCACTATCATTCAGGATGGTAGTGACGGATATTACCAATTCCATGTTTCCCAAGCTGGAACTTATCGTCTTTCGTTCGATGCGCTTCCAACAACTGGAATTCAATCTACCACGCTAACTACGTCGGGCACTTTGGATGTTGGGACACCGCCAGACAATCCTCGGGTTATCGGTTCTGGCGAGTTTGGCTCGACAGGAATTCTGGATGATTTCACTCCAGCAGCTAATCCTTTCTATACTTTGTTCGAGATCGCAGATGGCGATCCGGCTGTCTTCAATAACAATATCCCGATGCAGTTCTGTGGTTCGCCTCAGTTGACCGTCGACAAATCAGTAGAATCCGGTCCTGATCTTCAGCCTGATCTTACTACTAATGTGACTTACAGAATTGATCTGACTTCATCGGGCAATGAGCCGGTTGAAAATGTTCAGTTGCTGGATGATCTTGATGCAGTCTTTGGTGCAGGCAATTACACGATAACCAATCTTGTACTGGACAGCGCGCCAGCCGGGTTTACCGAGACAACTGATCCGTTCTTTGACGGTAGTGGCAATACGGCCCTGTTAACCAGCGGGGGAACGCTTGAGAGTGGCGAAAGTGTAAGCCTGCTTCTTTCACTCAATGTTTCTGTAGCAAATGGTGTTTATTCCAACGTAGCGCTGGGCAATGGTACATCACCACTTGATGGCTCCGCTGTTCCGCCTTCCAGTGATAACGCTGAGATTATCGTCAGCGCGCCAACAGATTTGTTGACTGTCGAGAAATCCGCCTTGCCGGGCGCCGCGCCGCTCGGAGCGCCGGTTGCCTATACAATCAAGGTCAATAACGGTTCCACATTTGATGTGACAGATGTTGATATTATTGACCTCATTCCAAACGGAATGACTTATGTTGCAGGCAGCGCGCGGGTAGATGGTGTAGCCATGGAGCCGACGGTTGATCCATCGGTCAGTTCCGGCCGAATGCTGGTGTGGTCACCGATAGACATTGGTGCCGGTGACAGCGTGACAGTTACACTTACATTGATCATCAATGCATCAGCTGCTGACCGGGAATTTATCAACAATGCCTATGTGAGGAATCCGCTCACGGGAGAAACGATTTCCAACATCGCCAAAGCATCTGTAGAGCTCGAAATAGAAGCAGTGTTCCAGTGTTCTGATCTCATCGGACGGGTATTTGATGATCTGGACAAGGATGGATATGCCGATGATGGTGAGCCCGGCTTGCCGGGAGTGCGCCTTGCAACGCCAACCGGACTGCTAATCACAACAGACAAATTCGGACGCTATAGTGTCCCCTGTGCGGCGGTTCCTGATGAAGACATCGGCTCTAACTTCATCTTGAAGCTGGACACCAGAACGCTTCCAACTGGATATCGCGTAACCAGCGAAAATCCGCGGGTCGTTAGGCTGACGCGCGGCAAGTTGACGAAATTGAATTTCGCAGCGGCCAATCTCCGTGTAGTCCGTCTTGAGCTGAAAGATGCGTCTTTTGTATCGGGTTCGACAAGATTGACGAAGGAGACCATTTCAACACTTGGCGGACTGCTTGCGCTATTGGACGAGGAGCCTTCAGTGCTTCGAGTGATCTATCAAGCTGGTAGCGAATCCAAAGAATTGGCCCGCAACAGATTGAACACTGTTGAGGAACTGATGGAGAACGCCTGGGGCCAACGAAACCGGGTTAATGAGTTGAAAATAGAGAAGAATCTAAGGGATTAACAGGCGGCGAACGAATAGGGGCTTAAGCATATATTAACCATAAATGGGCTTTTGTTACCCATGGTTAAATATGTGGCGAATCATGACTGACAGATGGGGCAACTTTAGCTATAAACTGGCTAATAGGGCGCTGAAAGCTTGTGTTTTCAGCAGCTTACTAGCGTCTGCGCTTTTGGCAGGTGATGCTTCAGCTTGTTCTGTTGGCGCGTCTTGCAATGATGATTTGTCAGCGCTTCTGCAGGCTGAGACGAATTCTGGCAGCCATTCAATAACAAACTCCAAGGCAGCTATTTCCATCAGTGTTGACGGTGAAACCCTTGTTGGAACTTCCAGCCGCGATGATGTTAACCGAGTTACAGATGTGGATCTGGAATCAATTGATATTCAGGTCAAATTTGACGGGTTGAATGTTGAGAAAATTCTGAGCGTTTCCACGGTTCCTGAAAAGCGGGTTCATGCTCCTGGCGTGCCTATTCGTTTTGCAGCCAATTCCAACTATCCGGATTGGGTGGCCCGTTCCGAAGTTCGGATTATTCCGGCCAATGCCCTTGGTATCAATCCGGGCCGAATTCGCGAAAATGAAATTGTTGAAGTAAGCCAGGATGGCAAAGCCAGCTGGACACCCGAACTTGGTTACGAAGGCGAGGTCTATTACGTTTACCGCGTATATGACGTTAATGGCCGATATGACGAAACAGAGCCTTTGCCAATTGTACTGAGTTCAAACGCGGAGGCTTTGCCGGAATTTTCATTGCGCGGCGAAAAGGATGGACGCGGGCTTATTGAAGTTCGTCCGGCAGCAGCCAATCCAGCCTATGACCGCAATCAGATCAATATCTCCAATATTCCGCTGCATGGCGGCGCGGTTACCGTTTATGGCAAAAACCTCCCTCAGGGCTACACTGTCAATGTTCTGGGCAAGGAAGTGCCGGTTGCCAATGGCGATGATTTTGTTACCCAAACCATTCTGCCTCCAGGCGAGCACATAGTTGATGTTATCGTGCGTGATGAAAGCGGAGAGCGCGGAGTTGAGTTTGAGCGCGATGTTAACATACCTGACAATGAATGGTTTTATGTCGGTATCGCTGATCTGACGATTGGGCGCCGCACTGGCAAAGACAGTCAGCTTCTGGCTCCGGTAAAAGCCGGCGAATATGACGATGTATATCAAAAAGGCCGCCTTGCGTTTTACCTGAAAGGCAAAGTCAAAGGCCGCTACATTATTACGGCATCCCTTGATACGACCGAGGAAGATCTCGATACGATTTTCTCCAATATGGATGAGAAAGACCCAAGGCAATTGTTACGGCGTCTCGACCCGGATGACTACTATCCGGTTTATGGGGATGACTCGATACTGAAGGAAGACGCGCCGACTTCCGGAAAATTCTACGTTCGTATTGATCGTGGCAAGAGCCATGTGATGTGGGGTAATTTCAAGACCAAGATCGATGGTGTTGAGTTGGCAAGATATGAACGTGCACTTTACGGGGCCAAGGCCAATCTGGAATCTGAAGTTACAACAAGTTTTGGCGAGCCGGTTGCGAGCGTTCAGGCTTTTGCGGCACAACCCGGCACCCTTCCACAACGCGAAGAACAGCGCGGAACAGGCGGATCGGTTTACTTCCTGAAGCGTCAGGATATCAATCAGGGTTCCGAACAGATTTCAATCGAAGTGCGGGACGCATCGACCGGGCGGGTTGTTGAAAGACAAGTGCTGAGCGAAGGCCAAGACTATTCGATCGATTATGTTCAAGGCGTAATCATCCTTAGCAAACCGCTTGCGTCATCAACCTTATCATCGTCATCAGTATTGCCATCTTCGCTTGCTTCTTATGAGCAGTATCTGGTTTCAAATTATGAATATACGCCGACCCTTGGTGATGTGGATGGCTATAGTTACGGTGTTCGGGGCGAAGCCTGGATTGCTGATCAGTTCCGTTTTGGCGTAACAGGCTATGAAGAAAACACCGGAACAGCGAACCAGACTCTATATGGCGCAGATGTAACCTGGCGTTTGTCTGAAAAGAGCTATTTCCAACTTGAATGGGCCCAGAGCGAAGGCGATAATTTTGCGATCGTCACCTCAACCGACGGCGGCATCATCTTTAATCCTGTTTCCGGTGACGGCGTGGATGGTGCTGCGGAGGCCTGGCGCGCACGCATGCACCTTGATATGGGCGAGCTAACCGGCGGCGGGATCGAGGGAAGCATTGGCGCTGGCTATGAAGAGCGGGACAAGGGTTTCAATGGGCCGGGTAAATATGCATCCACCGATGAAACCATTATTGATGCACATCTCGAATTAAAGCCCAATGAACACGTGTCGGTTCTCGCACGATTTGATCAGGTGGAGCGTGATACTGGAGCCTCAAAACGTGATGCTTCGGTCGATCTGAAAGTTCGTCTCAATGAAGGTATGTCCGTACAGGTTGGGGCACTTCACTCAGATACCGAAGGATTGAATGCGCCGATTGATGGTGAAGGCGCCCGCACAGATGTGGGGGCCCGGGTGACGTGGCATGGTGATGGCACTGATGAGTTTTATGTTTTTGGTCAGGGCACGGTCGATCGCGACAGCACGCGTTCCCGCAATGACCGGATTGGCGTGGGTTTTGAGGCTGATCTCACCGACAAGATCGGTGCAGAAGGCCAGATTTCCTATGGTACGAGCGGTATTGGATTGATGGCCGGGTTGAGCTATGAGCCTACCGCAAGTGATAAATATTATATCGGTTATCGCATGCTGCCGGACATCTCCGGCGGAGACCTGCTTTCCTATGATCCGTTTGGCCGGGATAATGGAACGATTGTAACGGGCGTTCGCCGCAAAATGTCAGAGACCGTGTCTGCCTGGACGGAGCACAATTTTGATATGATGGGCACAAGCCAGGGTTATCTTCAGTCATACGGGGTTGAATACACACCTGATGCGATTTGGAAAGTTTCCGCTGGGGTTGAAGCCGGGACGATTGAAGACGACGTCTCGGGCAATTTTGAGCGGATCGCGCCATCCTTTGCGATTGCTTATAATGAAGAGGGCAAGACTTTCGGGGCAAGACTGGAAGCCCGATTTGAAGATGGCGTTGGCAGCGACCGGGATCGTGTGACCTGGCTTGGCCAAGCCAATATGGGCCTTCAATACAATGACAATTGGCGCTTCCTTGCAAAGGTTGATGCGGTAATCTCCGAATCCGATCAGACGGCCGTATTGGATGCAGACTACATTGAAGCAAGTGTTGGCTGGGCCTATCGTCCCATTGACAATGATCGTTTCAATGCCCTGTTCAAATATACTTATTTGCATGATCTTCCAGGACCTGATCAAACAGACGCGGACTATATTACAGCTGGACCAAAGCAACGCAGTCACATCGCGTCGGCAGATTTTATCTATGATTTAAACGAGCGGCTTTCAGTGGGTGCGAAATATGGCATTCGCTATGGCGAGATATCCACCACCCGTAATGAGGACGATTTTGTCCAAAGCACTGCGCAGCTGGCGGTCGTTCGCTTGGATTATCATGTGGTCAAGAATTGGGACATTTTGCTTGAAGGCCGCGCTCTTTGGTTGAATGAAGTTGAGCAGGTCAATTATGGCGTCGTGGCTGGTGTGTATCGCCATATCGGGGATAACCTTAAGATTGGCGTTGGCTATAATTTCGGCAAGTTTTCTGATGATTTATCAGACGTAACGCTTGACGATGAAGGTGTATTCGTCAACGTGGTGGGTAAGTTTTAGGGTCAAGTGTCTTTTCAGCGCGGGCCTATATTAGGGGCCGGGTCCAATGTCTGAAGTCAGCGATCAAGATTCTGAAAAAGAAATTGAAGATCGCTATGCCGCCTTTAGACACAAAAGCTATCAGCGTTATTGGATTTCCAGATTTTCAAATTCATTTTCCGCCCAGATTGTTTCGGTGGCGGTTGCCTGGCAAATCTATGACATCGGCAGGGACCCGTTTCATCTTGGCCTTGTAGGGCTTTCGCAGTTTCTTCCGTCGCTCTTGTTGGTTCTCGTTACTGGGGTAATTGCTGACCGACTAGGTCGCCGCCTCATCATGGCCTTGACCGATCTCATTGAAGCTGGCTGTGCCCTTGCGATTTTATACCTCACCGTTACCGGAGTAGATGAGGTATGGCCATTCTTTCCTATTTTGATCGTATTTGGCATTGCCAGAGCCTTTAACGGGCCGGCAACATCGGCTTTGATTGCAAGCATGGTCCCCACGAAGGATTTCCCAAATGCGGTAGCCTGGAACTCATCGGCCTGGCAGAGCGCGACGATTGTGGGACCTGTCGCTGGAGGCTTGCTATATGGCGTTGCGCCGGAGGTTGCTTATTTAGTAGCAATTATCCTGTTTCTGATTGCTACGCTTTTTGCTTATCTGATTCCCAAACCGACAACGAAACGCAAGCGCGATGCAGTCAATTTGACGACGCTGTTGGCTGGATTCAGTTATATCTACAGGGAAAAAGTGGTTCTTGGGGTAATCTCGCTCGATCTTTTTGCGGTTCTGATGGGTGGAGCCGTGGCGCTCATGCCTGTATATGCCAGGGATATTTTGCAGTTGGGACCATGGGGACTTGGTCTTTTGAGAGCAGCTCCTGGCATTGGCGCAATCGGTATTGCGTTATGGTTGACAGGAAAACCTATCAAGGACCATGCGGGGATCATTATGTTGATATGTGTTGGATTGTTCGGATTTTTCACCGTTGTATTTGGTGCTTCCACCATTGTATGGGTTTCAATCCTGGCCCTCGCCCTGCTCGGTGCAGCGGATATGGTGAGCGTCTATATTCGCGAAACGATTATCCAGCTTTGGACGCCGGATGAGCTGCGAGGCCGGGTCAATGCAGTCAATATGGTTTTTGTCGGCGCTTCCAATGAGCTTGGCGAGTTTCGTGCCGGAACAATGGCTGCGTTTATGGGGGCGGTTCCTGCCGTTGTCCTTGGCGGGGTCGGCGCGATTGGATGTGCCGCCATGTGGGGTTATCTGTTTCCAAAAATGCGCGATACAAAGCATCTGCAAGGAAAGCATTGAGATTTCCTATCATAACCTTGAGGGCTTGATCATATATCAGCTTTGACTATTATTTGTCGGCCTAGGGGTCAAAACTCACAAGATTCGAAAGAGGATATAATGCTGAAGCTTAAAACAACTGCCGCAACTCTGTTTGCAATGGCATTGACTGCCACCACAATGATTGCGCCGACTAAGGCTTCTGCCGAGGAAATCTATGTTATTCGCGGTGCGTTCAATGTCTTTTCTGCTGGTATGAACCAGATGACTAATAAAATGCGGGCTCGTGGATTGAACGCAAGAGCCTATTCAAATGGTGCCTGGTCTGGTCTTGCGGATGATATTATCAGGCGCAGCAAACAAGGTAAGGTTTCTTATCCTATCATTATTCTGGGTCACTCGGTTGGTGGTCAGGAAGCGCCAAGCATGTCGAACAAACTTGCAGCGGCAGGGGTGCCGGTCAAGCTGGTTATTGGCTTTGACCCCGGCTTTGCTGCTCCACCACGCTTTACTGCCGGTTCGCCTAGAGTTGTAAATTTCTGGATCAAAGGCGGCGGTCGCGGCAATCCTTACCGTTCGGGCGGCAGCTTCTCGGGCTCCATTCAGAATGTGGATATCCGTACCTTCACTAATGCTGATCATGTCGGGATCGACAAAGACAGCCAGGTCCAGTCACGAGCTTTGTCTCAGGTTTATGCAGCTGTCGGTGGATAAAATACTCTAACAATTTGAAGTTCAGAGGCCGTGTCACCAGATGCGGCCTTTTTTATTATCCTGCGGACAACCCACCATCCATTGCCAGGGACTGGCCTGTATAAAACGAGTTTTCGGGATCGCAGGCCCATAACATTGCCTGAACAACCTCATCCACTTCACCCATACGTGCCATTGGGATATTTGAGATTAACCGCGCTTCAGCTTTTTCTGCGCCATGGGGTGAGGTTTCCAAAGGTTTTGTCACCATATTTGTGCGGGTAAAGGCGGGGCACAATGCATTGATGCGGATGCCCTTTCGGGCATATTCCATTGCCGCTGCTTTGGTTAAACCCACAACGGCATGTTTGGCCGCCGCATAGACAGACATTGTCGGAGCGCCAACAAGGCCAGCAACCGAAGCAGTGTTCAGGATCACTCCGCCTTTTCCGGTGTTCTCAAACTGCTTGCGCATCACCGGCAATTGGGCCCGCATGGCGAAAACAACCCCAAGAATATCTACCTCCAATACGCGCCGAGATTCTTCGCTCCCCATGTCTTCAAGTCGTTTTTGCTCATGGGCAATTCCGGCATTGTTGAGGGCGATATCCAGTCGGCCGAACTTAGAGATCGCAAGATTAATGAGGTCTGCATGGGTTTGTTCCAAAGCCACATCACCGCTATAAAATACTGCTTCTGTACCAAGCTTTGCCATTGCTTCTTTTGCCGCTTCAAGGGATGCATCATTGTAATCTGTCAGCACAAGTCTCGCGCCTGCTTTGGCGAAACGCTTGGCAGCGGCAAGGCCCAGTCCGCCTCCAGCGCCTGAAATCAATACGGATTTTTCACTAAAATCATAAATAGCCATGAATTTCTCCCTTGAGGTTTCTTTTAGCTGCGTTGATAAAGCCTGTCAGCAATAATGTGCGAAACGGGATCTAGGCAGGAGCTAAGAATGGAATTTTCTGAAATGAGCGGCGCGGATATTGGCCGGGAAATACAAGCAGGTCGGGCAGACCCGCTTGATGTTGCCCATCGCTTTGTGGATGCCATCAAATCTCATGCTGCCAGAGATGAGATATATGCCCGTCTTTGTGAAAAGCGAACCCTTGAGGAGGCAGAAAAGGCCAGCGCACGGGCAAAGGCCGGAACAAGGTTCGGGCCGCTTGATGGAGTTCCGGTTTCGTGGAAGGACTTGTTCGATACCAAAGACATCGCAACAGAAAGCGGATCGCCCATTCTTGCTGGACGTATCCCGGAGATTGATTGCGAAGTGCTGCAAAATGCGACTGCTGCCGGAACGATTTGCCTTGGAAAAACGCACCAGACGGAGTTCGCGTTTTCAGGGATTGGCATTAATCCGAACACAGCTACCCCGCCGAATAAATCCATGCCGGGTCATGTGCCGGGTGGTTCTTCTTCCGGGGCCGCGGCTTCGATAGCGCATGGTTTGGCGCCGATCGCCATTGGCAGTGATACGGGTGGATCGGTTCGTATCCCGGCCTGCTGGAATTCGTTGGTTGGTTTGAAAACCACCCATGGCGTTTTATCGCTCAAAAATGTTGTTCCGCTATGTTCAGGTTTTGACACGGTTGGGCCAATCACCAAGACTGTGGAAGACGCTGCTTTGATGTTTTCGGCACTTGGCGGCGGCGAGACTGATTTGACCAATAGTCCTTCACTGGCCGATCTCAAATTCGCAGTTGTAGAGACGGTGGCGCTGGATCATTGTGACGATGCTCAGATGGCTGCATTTGAACGGGCCCTATCTGCACTTGAAAAGGCGGGAGCGAAGATTGACCGGATCAAGGCATCCGAGTTTTCAAACGTCTTGGACCTTGGTCCCTCCATGTTTCCTTTTGAAGCGTGGCAAGCCTGGGGTGATGCGATTACTGCGAATCCCGGCGTGATGTATGCGCCAGTTGAGGTTCGCTTCAAGCAGGGTATTCATATCACCAAAACGCAATATGAGGCTGCGTGGTCTGCGATGATGGTTGAGCGCAAATCCTTCTTCGCCAATACCGGCGTCTATGATGCGATCTTGATGCCCGCAACACCCATGCAACCACCTTTGATCGAGGCATTGCTCAATGATGTGGAGCAGTTCACTGCTGCCAATCTGCTGGCTTTGCGGAATACACGGTTTGCAAATCTGCTCGGAACCTGCGCTCTAACGCTTCCAACCGCAACGACAGCTGCCGGACTTCAAATCATGGGCAAACCCAATGAAGAGACAAGGCTTTTACAGATTGGTCTGACGCTGGAGAATGTGGTCAAAGGCTAGGCGGCAGGCTTGACGGGCTTTCCGGCAATATAGGTCTCGCTGATGGCGCGATCATCGCCCATGATCATGAGAGCAAAAAGCACATCATGAAGGCTTTTCGACAATGCGTGGCGCTCACTCATGATGGGGGTCGCCTGGGGATCAAGAACAACGATATCGGCAATTTTACCTGCTTCGAGAGTTCCAGCTGTATCCACAAATCCGAGCAGTTTGGCATTGCCCAAGGTTGCAAGATAGAAAGCTTCAAAGGCTGTAATACGAGAGCCGGCATGCTGGGAGACAGTGTAAGCGTCGCGCATGGTCTGAAGCATTGAAAAGCTTGTGCCGCCGCCAATGTCGCATCCAATCCCTGTTTTTACTGTGCGGTTGCTGTTTGTTGTATGGTGATATCTGAAGTGGCCAGAGCCAAGGAAATTATTGGACGTCGGACAATGGATAATTGCCGATCCGGATTCTGACAGTCTTGCAAGTTCCCGCTCGCTTAAATGAATTCCATGGGCGAATAGGCTGTTTTCCGTCAGCAGTCCGTAATGGTCGTAAACATCCGTATAGTCTTTGGATTTTGGGAAGCGCGAAGCAACAAACTCTATCTCTCCATGGTTTTCCGAAAGATGGGTTTGAATCAGTAGATCAGGATTTTCTTTAACCAGTGCGGATGTAGCTTCAAGCTGCGCTTCGCTGGAGGTTACAGCAAATCTTGGGCTGATGGCGTATTTCAAACGACCTTTCTGGTTCCATTTTTTTATCAGATTTGTTGAATCCTGATAGGCGCTTTCCGGCGTGTCACAGAGGCCTACCGGGGCATTGCAATCCATCAATGTTTTTCCTGAGGCCAGGGCCATGTTACGGCGTTGGGCTTGGGTGAATAATGCATCCAGAGCGACCGGGTGAATGGTTGAAAAGGCTAGGCAAGAGGTGATCCCATGGCGAGCTAATTCATCCAGAAACAGGGATGCGGAGTTTTCAGCAATTTCCTTGTCGCCGTAGCGCTGCTCTTCAATGAAAGTATAGCGATTGAGCCAGTCCATCAGATCTTTGCCATAGGCTGCAATCATCCGATATTGCGGAAAATGCAGATGGGCATCGATAAAGCCGGGCAATATCAGCTTGTCACCATGGTTTGTTGTCTGTGCTGAAGCATATATTTTAGGAATATCACTACTATCGCCGACCCACTCAATCAGGCCCTTGTCGTTCACGGCCACAGCGCCGCTTGCAAAGTGAGTGTATGACTTGTCGCCGGTCAGAGCGGGGTCTGAATTAAAGCTGAGAGTTTGACCCTTGAGGATATGCATTAAGATTTGTCTGCCTTGCGTGATTTACGCTTTTCTAACATTATTCGCGCGGGCTTCACAAATACGAAAATGCTGATACCGTCACGGAATCACATAAAGGGTTTTCTGACAAATGCGCAAAGAACTGACATTCTTGAGAAATGGCGAAACAACTTCCGTTGCGGATTTTACGCCTGATCTGACATTGCTCGAATATTTGCGGCTTGTTGAGCGTAAGACAGGTACGAAGGAAGGGTGCAATGAGGGCGATTGCGGTGCTTGCACTGTTTCGCTTGGTCGGCTGCGCGATGGAAAGCTGAGCTATGAGCCTGTGAATGCTTGTATCTTGCTTCTTGGGCAAATTGATGGCTGCGACCTGATCACGGTTGATGATCTTGCTGATGGTGAAAAGCTACATCCGGTTCAACAGGCCATGGTTGATGTGCATGCTTCCCAATGCGGCTTTTGTACACCAGGCTTTGTGATGTCTCTGTTTACCATGCATCATTCTGTTCATCGCAATGGCGAGGCGGTAACGCGAAAATCCATCAATGACTGGGTGGCAGGCAATCTGTGCCGCTGCACGGGTTATCGCCCGATTGCGGATGCAGCGTTGCAAAGCGTTTCGTCAAAACCTCAAGATGCCCTCATGAAAAGATGGGATGAAACCGAAAAAAGGCTATTGAAACTGCAAGACGGAAAAGATGTTTTCGTCGGTGATGAGGTTTCGTTTTTTGCAGCGCCGGCCAGTATTCAATCTCTGGCGGACATGGCCTCGAAATATCCTGATGCGACTATTGTTTCAGGCGCAACCGATGTTGGCCTTTGGATCAACAAACAATTGAGACAATTGCCGAAGATCATTTTTGTCGGTCGGGCGAAAAATTTTGATCAGGTCAAAACCAATTCAAAAGATGTGGTGCTTGGCGCGGGCGCACGCTATGTGGAGGCCTTTGATGCTTTGGCGAAAATTGATCCTGACATAAAGGAAGTGTTGAACCGTCTTGGCTCCCGTCATGTGCGTGCCAGCGGAACGATTGGCGGAAATATTGCCAATGGTTCTCCGATTGGGGACATGCCGCCAATGCTGATTGCGCTAGGGGCTTCCATCGAGATGCGTCATGGAAAAGCGATCAGAACTCTAGCCCTTGAAGATTTTTTTATTCAATATGCAAAGCAGGACAGGGCTGCAGGAGAACTGGTTACCAAGATCAAGATTCCGAAGCTGAAGAAGCATGAATATTTCCGCGCTTTCAAAATCTCCAAACGGTTTGACCAGGATATTTCGGCTGTTTTGTTTGCAGCTAGATTTACTGTGCAAAATGACCGGTTTGTTTCGGTGCGAATCGCTTGTGGCGGCATGGCCGGAACGCCGCAGAGAGCCAAGCATGCGGAAGCTGCAATCAGTGGTGCAATGCTGAGCAAATCTGAGACTTGGGAGCGGGCGATTGCGGCGTTTGAAAAAGATTATAAGCCGTTGAGCGATATGCGTGCCTCGGCTGATTACCGGATGAAAATCGTCAAGAACCTGATGCGCAAATCATTGCTGGAAATCACCGCGGAAGTCAGCGGAGGTGATGATGCACCAATGCGGGTCTACGGATTTCGGGAGGCTGCGGAATGAGTGCTTCTGCAAAAACTAATACGGCCAATCAGACTGTCGGCAAACCTCTTGCCCATGATAGCGCCAAACGCCATGTCAGCGGCAGTGCTAGCTATATAGATGATATTCTGGAACCAGAGGGCTGTTTGCATCTGGCTCCTGGAATGTCAAATATCGCCAAAGGCAGGATCAAGTCGATTGATCTTGATGCGGTGCGTTCAGCACCCGGGGTTGTCACGGTATTGACGGCAAAGGATATTCCCGGCCTCAATGATTGTAGCCCTTCGTTTGGCGGCGATCCGATTTTGGCTGAAAAGAAAATTTTGTTTCATGGACAGGTGATCTTTGCAGTTGTTGCGACATCCCGCAAAGCTGCTCGCCAGGCGGTCAATCTTGCCAAGATAGACTATGTCGAAGGCAGGCCATTGGTCACAGTTGAACATGGCTTGAATGCGAAAAAGGAGGTGCTGGATCCTTTTACTTTCAAGCGTGGAGATGCGGCTGTCGCGCTTTCGAAAGCCAAGCGTCGGATCAAAGGTGAGATGCATATTGGCGGGCAAGAGCACTTTTATCTCGAAGGCCAAATCTCGATGACCGTTCCTGGAGAAGCAGGCGATATGCGTGTTTACTGCTCGACCCAGCACCCTACCGAGATCCAGCATTTGGTTGCGCGGATGCTCAATTTACCGGACGCGGCGATTGCTTGCGAGTGTCGCAGAATGGGCGGCGGCTTTGGCGGCAAGGAAAGCCAGGCGGCCCAGTGGGCATGTCTGTCTGCGCTTGCGACCTCGATCACCGGAAAACCATGCAAGATGCGTCTCGACCGCGATGTAGATATGATGGCTACGGGCAAGCGCCATGATTTCAAAGTGGATTATAGGGCAGGCTTTAACGACAAGGGTGTGTTGTCTGCGGTTGATGTGAACTTTGCCTCAAGATGCGGAATTTCGGCAGATTTGTCTCTGGGCGTTAATGACCGGACGATGTTCCATGCGGATAATTCCTATTTTTATCCCGACTGCAAAATCCATTCGGAGCGTGTGTTCACCAATACAGTTTCCAACACGGCATTTCGTGGGTTTGGCGGTCCACAAGGCATGGTCTTTGCAGAGCGGGTGATGGACCAGATCGCTATTGAGTTGAATGAAGACCCGCTGGAAATTCGGCGACGTAATTTTTATCGTGCCGGCAAGTCTGTAACCCCTTACGGGATGAAAATTACGGACAATATTATCAATGAGGTGGTTGATGAGTTGGAGCGCACGAGCCAATATCAAAAACGCCGGAAGGAAGTTGCCAAATTCAACGCTGAAAACAAGTATCTTAAAAAAGGTATTGCGCTCAATCCGGTAAAATTTGGGATTGCCTTTACTCTTAAACATCTCAATCAGGCTGGCGCGTTGGTGCATGTGTATACGGATGGCTCCATTCAAGTAAACCATGGCGGGACCGAGATGGGGCAGGGGCTTTATCAAAAGGTTGCGCAAGTTGTGGCGGAAGAATTTGGTGTTGATATTTCGCGCGTGCGAATTACAGCAACGACGACTGACAAGGTGCCGAATACAACGCCAACGGCGGCATCCTCCGGTTCGGATCTTAATGGAATGGCCGCGAAAAATGCGGCGGAAACGATCAAGAACCGGATGATCGAGACAGCCTGCAGGCTCTATCAGGCTAAGGCATCGGAGATTTCGTTTTCTAGTGGCATGGTGAAAATCGGTTCGCGTAAAATTGCATTTGCAGAACTGTCTAAAACCTGTTTTCTGGAGCGTGTTCAGCTTTCTGCTACGGGCTATTTCGCAACGCCGAAGATCACCTGGGAACGCGAGAAAATCAGTGGCAATCCGTTTTTATATTTCGCCTATGGAGCTTCGTGCAGCGAGGTGATCATCGACACGCTAACAGGTGAGATGAAGCTGCTGCGCAATGATATTCTGCATGATGTTGGCGCTTCTCTGAACCCTGCGCTGGATATTGGACAGATCGAAGGCGGCTTTGTGCAGGGCATGGGCTGGCTGACGACTGAGGAGCTTGTTTATGATGATATGGGCCGCTTGCGCACCCATGCGCCATCGACTTACAAAATACCAACTTGCTCTGATATTCCCGAGGATTTCCGTGTCGCGCTTTATAAATCGGGCGGTGAAAAAGGAGCCAATAAAGCCAAAACAATTTATCGTTCTAAAGCGGTAGGCGAGCCACCCGTTATGTTGGCGACTTCGGTGTTCTCGGCAATCACCCATGCCATCGCTTCCATAAAGCCGGGCATGATGCCCAAGCTCGATGCACCTGCAACACCGGAAGCGATATTGAAAGCAGTTGAGGGGATGGGGTCTATTTCAGCCTAATCACAAAGTGCTTCGTTGTGGTTTCGATGATATGCCAGAAACCGCGAAAGCCATCGGGTATCATGAAGCTGTCGCCTTTGTTGAATGCAACAATGTCACCAGCTTCGCTGATCAACTCACCTTTGCCCTCAAGAATGGTGCAGAACTCATCACGGTCGATAAAGGCGTGCCACTTGCCCGGTGTGCTGGTCCAGGTTCCTGCGATGAGTTTTCCGTCAGGGCTTTCGAATTGCGTATGGGTCTCATGCATCGGATCGCCTTCAACTACGCGCTCCGGTAAATCGGCAAGCCTTCGATGGCTAGTTTCCAACGGTGGAGAAGAGAAATGAACGACTTTACTCATTTCATCATCTCATCCTGGAAGTGATACCATTTGTACATGAAGCGCTGACCCATGCGGCGGAAGGGGGTCAAAATGCCATGGCTTGGCAGTTGCGACGTGAAGATCGGCAGATCCAAATCCTTGCCTTCGCCGGCAATCATCTGGGCCATGCGCTTACCTGCCTGAGCAGAATACATCACTCCATTGCCACCGTAACCCATGGCGTAATAAATCTGGCGCTCGGTGTCCGGCTGGAAAATGCGAGGCATCATGTCGTGGCTGACATCAACCCAACCCCACCATGAGTAATCAAGGTCAATGCCTTCTAGGGCAGGGAATTTCTTGGCGAGACTTTGGCGAAGTAAGGCAAGGTGTTTCGGGTTTTCAGCGTCTTTGCCGGTGATAGCGCTGCGGCTGCCGATCTGCACACGCCCGTCTGGCAGATAGCGATAATAATGGCGCAATGTGCGCGTGTCCGTCAAAGGTGACTTTGTCTGAAATCCGCATTCATCGCGCTCTGCTTTGGTAAGCTTGCGGGTAACAATTGAGTTTGAAAGGATCGGCATCAACCGGTTCTTGGTTCGGTTGGAAAGTCCAGGAGGGGTATATCCAGCTGTTGCCAAAGCAACTTGTTTAGCGCGAACCGTGCCGCCGGGTGTAGTCAAATAATGATAACCATTTTCATGTTTCCAACCCAAGACTGGGCTGGCTATGTGGATTTTTGCACCCAGTTTACGGGCAAGATTTACATAGCCAAATGCCAATTTCGCCGCATGGATGGAAATGCCATCAGGCTCCCACATTGCACCGCAGGCTTCGTCTTCTTTGACATATTTCTCATGCAGTTCTTCGCGGCCCATCACTCTAGAGCCGTATCCAAAAGTTTGGTTCAAAAGGTCAGATTCTTTCTGCAGTTTGTCCATCACGCCCGGCTTATGGGCAATGTAGAAATGTCCACCTTCTTGCGGCTCGCAATCAAACTCTCCTGAGCCAATAAGATCGCGAAACAGTTCAAATGCTTCAACAATTTCCGCATGCATTTGCTTTGCAACATCAACACCCCAGCGACTAATCCACTGAGAGCGTTTCAAGCGGCCTGAAGATATTTGGGCTTGACCGCCATTGCGGGTTGAGCATCCCCAGGCAACCGTATTTGCTTCCAGAACCGTTGCCTTGATACCATGTTCCTTGGCAAGGTGAATGGCGCAAGAAAGGCCTGTGTAACCTGAGCCGATCACAACAACGTCAACTTCCATATCACGAGAGACAGGGCCGTCATCTTTCGGCGGTTTTCCTGCCGTTCCTATCCAGTAGGTTGGTGCGTGATCACGGTTATGGCCGGGGCCTGCGTCCACCAAAGGATCGTATTTCGGATCATAGCTGGTTTTTGGCCAATGTTTTGGACGCAGTTTGTCGGTCATGATTTGATTCCAGTCTGGGGAGCGTTTTCAGTTGGAGCTTATTGTTAGACTTTGAAAGGCGGGCGGGCTTTGCGAAGAGCTTGTTTAACGATGATTTTGCCATCGCGTAGAGTAAACAGGTCAGCCCCTTCAGCCTCAACTCGCATACCGTCAGCGCCAGTACCGGAAAAAGTCCATTCAGACACAGCGCGATCACCTGCCACAAAATGGCTGTGGTGAGCCCAATGGGCATCTTTCATGCCGGTCCATACAGCGGTGAAAGCTTTCGCAATGGCGTCAGAGCCTTCAATTTTCGAGCCATACACCTCGGGTCCACCGACTGCATAAAATACGCAATCATCAGCAAAACATTTCATCACACCCTCAATATCATGGCGGTTAAAAGCATCGAAGGTATCAGCGAGGTCTTTTGCAGTAAGGGACATAATAGGCTCCATAAATTCCAACCCGTTGGACGGGTTAAATGATATTAATGTTGAATAGGGTAAAGTTTGCGCCTTGCGCGCTGCATTCTTGAACCCTCCTTATTTGGAAGTGGCTCTTCCTGATATGACCAGATGGATTTAAATCTTAGGCCAAGGGTCTTGAATATCGGAAAGCCCATAGAAACCGCTATGAAAAACAGTTTGCAATCCTGGTTGTTTAGAATTGGAGTTCAAACTCTCAATGCCCATTGATTGTTGAATAAATCCCGAATGCACCCACCAGAACCAGACTAAGCGCCCAAACAATATCGAGATTGAACCACGTTCTGGATAGAAATTTGAGACCCAGCCAGAAATAGATGATTATTGCGATTATACCGCCAGCAATAGTCATCGCAAGGGTGTGAACCAATGCCACGGCGAAAGCGTTAAACAGGTTATTTCCCATTAGAACTCTTACAGCCTGGTGTCCTGTGTCGCTCGCATCTATGGCGCAAATTCCTAGATAAATGGGTACGAGCATTAGACCAGCCCCATGGGCAAGGGCTGCCAAAAATGACCAAAGCGCCAAACGGGCAGGATGGACACGGGCCAGAAATTTTGGGTGCCTTCTATTGATCAGCAGATAGATGCCCATGGCAATAACGATTAGGCCTGCGCCTATGCGTATTTCCTTTTCCCAATTGAGAAGGGCGCTAACCAATGAAAACGGCAGGAGGATTGCAAGCATTGCCAAAAGGTGACCAAGCGCAAGCATAGCCAGTGCCTTAGGCAGAGCTTTATGATTTCCCTCCATGAGGCCTGCTGAAACAGCTAGCGGCCAGCCCATCCCTGGATTGATACCGTGATAAAAGCCAGAAAAAATGACGGCCCACCAAAGAGCCGTCAACGTATTCAAATCCGATAGCATTTAACGCATTTCCGCTTTGCATTGGATCGGAAATCGCAGCCTTTCAAACAAGTATGCTACTGTTTTCAAACGCGCTTTCCGATACAATTTGTTTCTATGAAAGCAGGAATTGCTCTAGACGTTAGGATAGCAGAAGCTGTCCGTAGAGCAGTCACCGCCCTCAAGACGAATCTGGTGGCTGCGATAGCCCTTTGGAAAATCAATATAGAAATCCTTGTCGAGCGTTAGTCCGCCCTTTTCTCCAACGCGGGCCATAACCATTTGTCCGCCTTCATCGTTCGGATAAAATTGATCATCCCAGGTTGAATAGAGGGAGTTTGTCCAATAGACCCGTTTTCCATCGCGGCTGATTTCAACCATTTGCGGGCCGAACGCGAAATCCTTGCCATTTGGATGCTTGGTGTCCTTGACGATACCGCCAATTTCCACCTTGCCTGCCAAAACCGGGTTCATGGGATCGGATACATCATATTGATGCATTTCGCCTGTGCCCCAGCAAGCAACATAAAGATATTTGTCATCGAGACTGAGGTCGATATCGGTAACCAGTGGAGGCACCGCGCCAAAACCTTTTAGCAGTTCGGGCAAATCATCTGGGTCTGCTGGTTGCGGATCAATTGTGATTGTCTTTTTCGCTTGCCACTTTCCATCATCGTCCCGCCACCAGGTGAAGATTGCGCCTTGAAGATTAGTTGTGTCGACTACAACGCCGCAAAAGCCATAGGACTTTTTGGGGTCGTGCGCCGGACGGATTTCCAGCGCCATCTGATGGTTTGCGCCAAGATCAATAGTTTGAATATTTTTGCGCTTGCGCAAGTCCCAAAAATGAATGGAATGGCCGTATTTATTGCTTAGCAAGTCTTCGGCAACAATGCCGTTTTCGTATTGTGGAGGCAGGCCCCATTCTGAGCTGACCATATAATCCTGTGGGAGATTCCACCAAAAATCATAGTGCTTGTCTTGCTTGCCACGGTCCATTTCATATTGACCGATGATCTCGAAGGTCTCGCAATCCATGATAAAAATACCAGGAGGTCCATCAGTTCCGTCTTTACCACCACCGCCAAGGGTAGAAACATAAATACCTTCTGGTCCGCAATGGATCGTGTGTGGCCGCGAGTACCCGGTTTTTGCAAACAGCTCTTCAGGTTCTATGGTTTTATGAATCTTTGCTTTCAGGGGGTCTTTCACATCGATAATATAAATCCGGGACGAACGGATTCCCGGGACAATCAGATAACGTCTTTCGAGAAAGGCATGTCCAGTTAGCGGCGATAAAGAGGAAGAACAGGCGTTCCAACCAAAATGGTGAAATTCGTCGCCTTTGTTGGGCATAATGACTTGATGGACAATTTGACCATATGTTTTTGATTTTTCATTCAAGTCTACAACTGCGATGCCATCCGGCAGTTTTCCATCAGGGCTGAGCATTACGGTAAAACCATAATTTTCCACCGGAGCCTGCATTGCAAGCTGCGCCGTAGCGTGAAAAGTCGGATCTGGTCTCAAATTCATTTCTTCCTCCCAGGAATGTTTCTGATTTAACTGCTGACTTTGAACTCTCCTAAATTATTGTTTTCATAAACCAACATTCATTTGGCCTATGATTAATCAGTCTTTGTGATCGCTGATGATTTATGGTGCGCTTGGTCTGAGCGGTGTGTCAAGAGAAGCAGAAATTACAAATTCGCTAATCTGTTAAGTTTTCTTGCTGATCGCACTTGTCTCTCATTTTCATTTGGTTAGTCTAACGATGAAATTTGCATTGGGAGATAAACATGAAAACACGCGCCGCTGTTGCCTTTGAAGCAGGAAAACCATTGGAGATTGTCGAGGTTGATCTGGACGGCCCTCTGGCTGGCGAGGTACTTGTCGAGATCAAGGCCACCGGCATATGCCATACGGATGAATTTACCCGTTCCGGCGCTGACCCGGAAGGCGCGTTTCCTGCTATTTTGGGCCATGAGGGAGCTGGTGTTGTGCTTGAAGTTGGCGCGGGCGTTACATCTCTTGTCCCAGGCGATCATGTTATCCCGCTTTATACGCCTGAATGCCGTGAGTGCGAATATTGCCTTAACCCGAAGACCAATCTTTGTCAGGCAATTCGCACGACCCAGGGCCAGGGGTTGATGCCGAATGGCACATCGCGCTTTTCTTACAAGGGCGAGAAAATCCTGCATTACATGGGCTGCTCGACTTTTGCGAACCATACGGTTTTGCCTGAAATTGCACTTGCAAAGGTCAACAAGGCGGCTCCCTTCGACAAGATTTGCTATATTGGCTGCGGAGTAACCACAGGCATTGGCGCTGTGATCAATACGGCCAAAGTTGAGATTGGTTCCAATGTCGTGGTGTTCGGATTGGGCGGTATTGGCCTGAATGTCATTCAAGGTGCGCGACTTGCCGGAGCGAACATGATTGTCGGCGTTGATATGAACAATGACAAGGAAGAGTGGGGCCGCAAATTTGGCATGACGCATTTTGTTAATCCAGGGGATCATGGCGATAATCTCGTCAATCATTTGGTTGAGTTGACTGGTGGCGGCGCCGACTACTCCTTTGAATGCATCGGAAATGTGAAGGTCATGCGTCAGGCTTTGGAATGCTGTCATAAAGGCTGGGGCGAGTCGATCATTATCGGTGTGGCAGGCGCGGGACAGGAAATTTCCACCCGTCCGTTCCAACTGGTAACCGGACGGTCCTGGCGCGGAACTGCCTTTGGCGGCGCAAGGGGACGTACCGATGTGCCTAAAATCGTTGACTGGTATATGGATGGCAAGATCGATATCGATCCGATGATCACGCATATTTTGCCGCTGGAAGACATCAACAAAGGCTTTGACCTGATGCATGAGGGTAAAAGCATCAGAAGTGTGGTAGTGTTCTGATCAGCGATCGCAAAAGCTGAATATCAGCTACATTCCTGCTACAAGAAAAGAGTACCTTCATGCCATCCAGACCAAGCATTTTTGACGAGATTGCGGATACCGATACCTTGGGAAGCCGTATTTCGAGGGCCCGAGAGGCAAATGACGTCAGCATTGGTGAAATAGCCAAGACGCTGGGCGTCAAGAGATCCACGATACAGGGTTGGGAAAATGACAGTGCCGCGCCACGCGCTCATCATCTGATACGAATTGCCGGGATGGTCGGTGTCAGCCCGACCTGGTTATTGGGCGGGATAGGCGAAGCGCCTGATGTTGACGGTGTTTCTGACGAAGTAAAGCTGATCCGCAAGCAATTGGAGCAGATCAAGGAGATGCGGGATCAAACGTCCAGAGCAATCGGAAATATTGAAATTGCGCTTGAGCGGCTAACCAAGAAAGATGCCAGATAATTCGGATATGACGACCATTTATGTTGATGCGGATGCCTGTCCCGTAAAGCCTGAAATATTGAAAGTTGCGGAGCGTTGTTCGCTCCCGGTAATTATGGTTGCCAATACAGGGCTGCGCCCTTCGCGGGACCCGATGGTCAAGATGGTGACGGTATCAGGCGCGTTTGATGCGGCGGATGATTGGATCGTGGAAAATGCTGTTGCAAATGACATCGCTATTACGGCTGATGTTCCTTTGGCGGCCCGGCTGGTTGAAAAAGGCGTGCATGTGACAGGGCCGACGGGCAAGCTCTTTACGCCTGATACGATCGGCGTTCAAAGTGGGATGCGCGACTTCAATCAGCATTTGCGCGAGGCTGGGGAAATCAAGGGGTATAATGCTCCTTTCAGTCCGCGCGACCGTTCCAATTTTTTGCAGGCGATGGATAGTCTGGTGCGTTTGGCACAACAGCAAGGATGAGCACATGAAAACGATTTCGACCAACAAGTCCCATGGCGGCATCCAGGGCGTTTACCGCCACGAGGCCAAGACAACCAGATGTGAAATGACATTTGCAGTTTTCGTGCCACCGCAAGCCGAAACGCAAAAGTGCCCAGTGCTTTGGTATCTGTCAGGCCTTACCTGCAGTCATGCCAATGTGATGGACAAGGGGGAATATCGCAAGGCCGCTGCGGAACACGGCATCATCATTGTTTGTCCTGATACTTCGCCTAGAGGTGAAGACGTTGCGGATGAGCCGGACAATTGGCAGTTTGGCTCTGGGGCAGGGTTTTATCTTGATGCGACCCAAGCACCTTATGCGGCCAATTATCAAATGTATTCTTATGTCACGAAAGAGCTGCCTGAATTGATAGCGGCGCATTTCAATGCGGATATGGAGCGGCAAGGGATTTTCGGTCACTCCATGGGCGGTCATGGCGCTTTGACGATTGCGCTCAAGCACCCGGACACGTTCAAAAGCTGTTCAGCCTTTGCGCCGATTTGTGAGCCGTCCCAATCGGAATGGTCCGCCGGAGCTTTTGAAAAATATTTGGGATCTGATCGGGGTCCTTGGCGCGCTTATGACACCAGCCTGCTGATCGCTGATGGTGCGCGCTTTGGTGCTATACTGGTAGATCAGGGGGCAGCTGATGGTTTTCTGGAAGATGGGTTACGTCCGAATGTCTTGGTGGCGGCGTGTCAAAAAGCTGGCATAGACCTGACGCTTCGAATGCAGGAGGGGTATGATCACTCTTATTTCTTCATATCAACCTTTATGGATGATCATATTCGCTGGCATGGGGCGCGGCTAAAAAGATGAGTAAATATGAGGGTATTGATGTTTTGAAATTGGCGTCATTTAGCGATGGTTTAATCGGCGGAAATCCTGCTGGCGTTGTCATAGCGAGTGAATTGCCGGAAGCTGCAGACATGCAGGCAATTGCCAAGTCAGTTGGCTTTTCTGAAACTGCGTTTTGTAAAAAAGTTGAAGGTGGATGGCGCACCCGGTATTTCTCACCAGAAACAGAAGTTCCGTTTTGTGGCCATGCAACCATTGCCTTGGGTGCTGCTTTGGCAGCCCAAGAAGGAGACGGAGAATTCAAACTGCTTCTCAATGAAACGGAAATAAGTGTTCAAGGGGCAAGGTATGGTAACCTTTACAGCGCTACTCTGATCTCGCCACCAACCACGAGCCGATCATTAATTGAAGAAGAATTGGCAGAAACGCTGAGCATTTTTGGTTATGATTTTACTGAGCTAGATCCGGTAATTTCGCCTGCTTTTGCCCATGCAGGTGCCAACCATTTCTTGGTTTTTCTCAAAGATCGAAAGCTGCTTTCGCGGCTGACCTATGATTTGGACGTTGGCCGGAAGTTTATGCATAAGCATGGTCTGATAACGGTCTGCTTTGGACATGCAGAAAGCGAACAATTGTTTCATGTTCGCAATGCGTTTGCGTCCGGCGGCGTTTTAGAAGACCCGGCAACTGGAGCTGCATCTGCAGCTTTATCGGGTTATCTAAGAGACATCAGCTGGAATCATGCTGGCAATATAACCTTCATACAAGGCGAGGATATGGGATCAAGGTCAATTATCAAATCCCATATTCCGCCAAAACGGGGTGAGGGTATTCATATTCACGGTGAAGTTCGTAAGCTGAATTAAGTTCGACATTGACGTAAACGTAACTCTACCTATAAAAGATATATGAAGCCGTGCGATTATTTTTGAAATTGTATGCGTGCGATCCCTATATGCGATACACATAGAATTCAGCCAGACTTCGGGAGGAAATAATGGCAACGAAAGCAACGCCGTCCAAGGCAGTCAAAAAATCTGCAGCTACGAGGAAGCCAGCGGCCAAAAAGCCTGTAGCCAAAAAAGCCTCACCAAAAACATCGGCAAAATCGCCTTATGATGCCAAGCCTTGGCTTGCGTCTTATCCTGAGGGAGTTCCAGCCGAGATCGGCGAGCTGAAATATGATTCTGTTGCCGCACTTCTTGAAGATGCCTGTAAACGCTTCAATTCAAAAGCCGCCTTCACCTGTATGGGCAAAACGATTTCCTATGGTGAATTGCATGAACAGTCCTCCATCGTTGGGGCCTGGTTGAAAGCTCAAGGCCTTGAAAAAGGTGATCGGGTAGCCATCATGATGCCGAATATTCTTCAGTATCCGGCTGTTATGATGGGTATCTTGCGTGCCGGTTGCACGGTGGTGAATGTGAACCCTCTTTATACGCCGCGTGAGTTGGAGCATCAATTGAAAGACAGCGGTGCAAAGGCGATTTTCATTTTGGAAAACTTTGCCAACACGCTGCAGGCTGTTATTGCAAAGACCGATGTGAAGCATGTGGTTGTGACGGCCATGGGCGACCAGATGGGCGGCCTTAAGGGCGCTATTGTCAATCTGGTGGTGCGGCGCGTCAAGAAAATGGTGCCTGAATGGTCCTTGCCGGGCCATATCCCTTACAAGAATGTCATTGGTGGCAATGGCGGCTCTTTCTCAACGGTGCCAACCAATCATGATGATCTTGCCTTCCTGCAATATACAGGCGGCACTACCGGCGTTTCAAAAGGGGCGGCCCTGAGCAATTCAAATGTGTTGTCTAATGCAGAACAAAATACGCATTGGGTTGAGGTTGCTTATAAGCAAAATGGCCGTCCGGAAAATCTGACTTATATCTGCGCGCTACCACTTTATCACATCTTCGCACTGACCGTGAATGCGATCATGGGTATGGAGCAAGGTGCACGAAACATTCTCATTCCGAACCCGCGTGATATTGCCGGTTTTGTGAAGGAATTGGGAAAATATGAGTTTCATGCTTTCCCGGGGCTCAATACCCTGTTCAACGCTTTGCTAAACAATGAAGATTTCAGGAAACTGAACTTCAAGCCGCTTACGCTTACCCTCGGCGGTGGCATGGCAGTTCAGCGGCCAGTTGCAGAAAGGTGGCAAAAGCTGACGGGTTGCAATATTTCTGAAGGTTATGGGCTATCAGAAACTTCTCCAGTAGCCACTTCCAATCCGTTTAACGCAACTGAGTTTTCAGGAACCATCGGCGTTCCAATTCCAAGCACTTCAATTGCCATCCGCGATGATGATGGCAAAGATGTTCCTTTGGGTGAAGTGGGCGAGATCTGCATCAGGGGTCCGCAGGTCATGGTCGGATATTGGAACAGGCCTGATGAGACCGCCAAAGTCATGAGCGATGATGGTTATTTCCGTTCCGGCGATATGGGCTTTATGGATGAAAAAGGCTTCACCAAGATTGTTGACCGCAAGAAGGATATGATTCTTGTTTCGGGCTTTAATGTTTATCCAAATGAAATCGAGGAAGTAGCAGCATCCCATGAGGGAATTCTGGAAGCGGCCGCAGTTGCTGCGCCAGATGAACATTCAGGCGAAGTGGTGAAACTGTTTGTCGTCAAAACAGACCCATCGCTGACAGAACAAGATGTCAAAGACTGGTGCGCGAAGGGCCTGACCAATTACAAGCGTCCGAAATATGTTGTGTTCAAGGATGAGCTTCCAAAAACCAATGTGGGCAAGATCCTTCGCCGCGAGTTGCGGGACTGATTTTAATCTGTTGTGGCGGTTTATGTGGATCAGGCGATCTGGGTTTGGAAAGATCGCAAATGGTGCCACTTGATGGCTGATAGCGAGACGGAATTGCATCAATTTGCATTCCGTCTTGGGTTGAAACTGTCTTCTTATCAAGGGCCGCCAAAAACGCGAATACCCCATTATGACATCACCGGTTTTGAGCGGGACAGGGCGGTTCGTCTTGGCGCTCAAGCCATTGATCGTCGTAGAACGGTTCAGCTTATCCAAAAGCAAAGAGTGACCAAAACTGAGATGATGAAGGCGGGCGCTGATCTTGTTCCCAAATTGCCACAAAAAAAGCCCGGATGAGATTCCGAGCTTAATTGGTTTCAGTATTGGTTTGTCCAATCAAGACCAGCCGTTTGCCTTATAGTTGGCGCGAATTTTTTTGAAATTAGCGCTTCCACCTTCGCCAATTCGTTTTTGATTCTCGACCTTAAAAGCATTTACAAAGTCACCAATGAAACAGCCACCATTGTTGCACCAGAGTTTAATTTTTTCATTCCCTTTTGTCAGGACAGCATTTCCGGCAAAAGCGGTGCTGGTCATTGACAGTACCATGAATGC
>JBAUHS010000145.1:0-11090 GCA_049680405.1 Salaquimonas sp.
GCAATGGCGGCCAATGGCCTTGCGCCATTCACCAAAGTTGGCGGTGACTTCCAGGCATTCGTTGACAGCGAAGTTTCCCGCATCAACAAAATGTCAAAAGATCTCGGCGTTATCCAATAATGGCGAGCGACCGAATATTCGGTCTGGTGGCAACATTAATAGCGCTCGCATATGTTGCGAGCGCTACACAAATCCAGACAAGTTTCATGTCCGATCCGGTCGGGCCGAAAGCATTTCCAATTCTGATTGGCTCTGTCGCTGCTATTTGTAGCCTGTGGATGGTCGTCAAACCTGATCCGGAGCCAGGTTGGCCGGGCCTTAAAACTTTTGGCGCTCTTGGCTTTGCCGCGCTGGTGATGATTTTCTACGCCTATGCGCTGAAGCCTTTGGGTTTCTTGCTGCCAACGGCAATAACCGCTGGTGTGTTGAGCTATCAGATATCCCCTAATATGCGAAATGCTGTTTTTGCAGGTATCGCGCTTTCTGGCGGGCTATTCGTTCTTTTCAAATTTGTTCTTGGCCTGGGTCTGTTTGCCTTGCCAAGATGGCTCACGGGTTAGGAGAACCAGCATGGATCTTCTCTCCAACCTCGCCCTTGGTTTTTCCATAGCCCTCTCACCTTACACCTTCATGCTGGCGATTGTTGGTTGCTTTCTTGGCACCATCATTGGTGCGCTGCCCGGCCTTGGGCCATCAAACGGCGTGGCGATTTTGATCCCGATTACCTTCACATTGGGTCTTGATGCAACATCAGCGCTCGTCTTGATGACTGCGGTTTATTATGGCGCCATGTATGGCGGGCGTATCAGCTCCATTCTGCTCAATATTCCAGGCGACGAACCAGCCTTGATGACCACGCTTGACGGCTATCCCATGGCCAAGGCGGGCCGTGCCGGCGATGCACTTGTGTTGTCTGGTGTTGCCTCTTTTGTAGGCGCGCTTCTTGCCACGATTGGCCTCATGCTGTTGGCACCCCTTTTGGCACGTGTTGCCTATTTGTTTGGTCCAGCGGAATATTTCGCACTTTATCTGCTTGCTTTTTGTACCCTTGGCGGCATGGCCTCCAACAATCAGGCCAAATCGGCGCTAGCCTCCTGTATTGGCCTTGGTATCGCAATGATCGGCATCGACAATTCTACCGGCCTGCCGCGTCTTACCGGCGGTAATCTGCATTTGTTTGACGGTATTGATTTCCTCGTTGCCATCGTCGGACTTTTTGCGATCGCCGAAATTTTCTTCTTCATTGAAAGCCACGGAAAGAACACATCCATTGGCGTTAAACTCGGTAAAGTGACGATCCCGTGGAAAGACATTTGGGACACAAAGTGGACCATGCTACGCTCATCCATTCTCGGCTTTTTCGCTGGCATCTTGCCCGGCGCTGGTGCGTCCCTCGGCAGCTTCATGACTTATATGATGGAAAAAGCCATCGCCGGTGACAAAGGCGGCTTTGGTACTGGCGCACCAAAAGGAGTTGCCGCCCCTGAAGCAGGTAACAACGCCGCAGCAGGCGGCGCGCTGGTTCCAATGCTTACCTTGGGCGTTCCAGGTTCCGGCACCACGGCCGTTTTGCTGGCGCTGCTCATGACGCTGAATATCACCCCCGGACCGACTTTGTTTACAGACCGTCCCGAAGTTGTTTGGGGGCTTATCGCCTCGCTTCTGATCGCCAATATCGTGTTGCTATTGATGAATGTGCCGATGGTTAAAATCTTCGTCAAGATTCTGATGGTCCCTCCTTGGATATTGCTCCCGGGCGTGACGATGGTTTCCTTCGTTGGCATTTACTCCCTGTCCGGCAGCTATTTCGATCTATTGTTGATGGTCGCTTTCGGTTTACTAGGCTATGTGCTGCGCAAACTCGATATTCCCACCGTGCCCGTCATTCTCGGCATTCTGCTGGGCGGCAATATGGAAAACGCCCTGCGTCGCGGCATGACTTTGTCTGACGGCGAATGGACATTCCTCTTCTCATCACCAATTGCCATAGGATTATGGATTGCCGCAGTTTTGGGCTTTGTTGCACCGATGTTCTTACGCAATCTGTTAAAAAAGCCTCAGGCCATTACGGACTGAGGCTCGCCTCAAGACAATGCGCTTGAAAGGGATTTGGGAGAGAAGGAATTTCCTGATTCCCAAATGATTGTTAGCGGCGTATGACATTTGCATGTTCGAACTTTTTACCCCAGCAACCATTGCCCTGATCGGCTTTCTGGCACTCCTCACAGCAACCATTCACGGCGCAACTGGCGTCGCGGGTGGCTTCCTGCTGTCAGCAGCCATTGCACCGATAATCGGAGTAGCACCGGTGGTGCCCGTCATATCGATTGCGCTTTTGATCAGTCATTCCTCTCGGGCCCTGTTCAACATTCGTGACTTTGATCGGGGCGCATTTCTTGCCATCACTTTGCCCGCCATTCCCTGCATCATCGCAATGGCATTTGTGTATGGCAAAATGTCATCGCAATTGATCGCGCTCGTTCTTGGCCTGGTCATCCTGATTTCCATACCCATTCGCCGCTGGGCGAAGTCACGCAAGATGAAGGCTACCAAGAAAACGCTGGTGGGGATTGGAACCATCTATGGTGGACTTTCGGGCATTTCTCTCGGCCCCGGCATGTTGCTGGTTCCTTTCATGCTCGGCTATGGCCTGACCAAGGAAGCCTTTGTGGGGACCCTGGCTGCCATTGCGGTGGTGACCAATGTGACCCGGTTGAGCATCTATGGCGCAACGGATCTGTTGACTTGGGAATATGTCCAATTGGGCCTGTTGATCGGCTTGATCACCATTCCCGGCAATTGGCTCGGGCGCTCGGTCCTGCGCCGCATGACCAATGAAAACCATTCCGGATTTGTCGATGTTCTGACTGTCCTTGGAGCACTCAACTTCTTCTGGCTGGCATTTCGATAAAATCTCACAAACGCAAAAAACCGCCGGTCTTTCGACCAGCGGCTTTTCTTTTTTTAAAATGATTTATCTCAAAGAGATGCCTTAGCTGGCTTTTTTCATGTCGCGAAGTTTGGCCATGCGCTCGGCAATAGTTGAACTGCGCTGCAATGAGTCGATCTCGCCCAGTTTCGCATGGTTCTCAAGATCAACTTTGCCAATACCACTGCGGGCACCAGTATTCGACATTGCACGGTCAAAGGCAGCCTCAGCGCGCTCAACGCGATTTTCCTTCTTGCGAGCACCTTGAATATCGCCGTCTTTTCCAAAGCCGGCTTCCACTGAGGCAGCTTCATAGGCTTTCAATTCTTCTTCCATATTGGCTTTGCGCAACTCAAGAGTAGCAAGCGCCTCTTCCAGTTCGCGTTCCTGATCCGCAGCATTGACTTCTGCTTCAGCCAGTTTGTCCATTTGAGACTCAAACTCGACCTGACGGATAAGAGCTGCTTCTGCCAAATCTTCACGGCCCTGCTCCATGGCAAATTCCGCTTTTTCTTGAAGCGTTGACAGGCGCTCTTCATATAGTTTTTGCTGCCTAACAGTTTGCAAACGACGAACCGTCACGGCATCGCGCTCACTTTTCACATCATCCACAATACGGTCTACTTCGCGAATTGCTTCGCGCATAACTGTCGTTCCACCCGCTGCTTCCATCGCATCAACAGTGTCTTCGATCTTGCCAGATACGATACGTGCCACACGAACAAAAATTGATTCAGCCATTAAACTTCCCTTTCAATGTTAACCCACCCTTTTTTCAAGGCTTGGCAGGATCATAGCAAACAAGCGTTAAAACCCGGTTGTCAGTTCAATTCCAATTAAACGACAGATTGTAGGATTTTGTTCACCTTCCTGTTTAAAGCGAATTTAAGGCCATCCTGTTACTGTTGAATCAGGACAAACTAGGTGTGGAGACTATCATGGAATATATTTTATACGGACTTTTGGGGACCGCAGCGCTTTCCGGCGTGATGGGCGTATCGACCTATAATCGGCTAATGGCATTAGATGAACGCTGCAATACATCCTTTTCAGATATTGATGTATTGATGAAGCATCGCCACAGCCTGCTTCCAGGTTTGATAGAAACCGTAAAAGGCTTTGCCGGCCATGAGATGAAGATGTTGCAATCGGTTACTGTGGCTCGCGCCCAAGCCCTCAATGCCAATAATATTGACGCTCGTCTTGAAGCAGAAACCCAGCTTGGCCAGAGCATCAATTCACTGATGAATTTTGTTGAAAACTATCCGGATATAAAGGCATCTGCCCATTTCCGCGAATTGCGCAACTCTCTGGCTGATGTGGAAAACCGCATCACGGCAGCCCGTCGTTTTTACAATCTGTCTGTTGATGAGTTCAATGCAACGCGCCGTCAGTTCCCGGGTATTTTCATTGCCAATGCGACAGGACTTTCCACCCGCAAACAATTTGACCTCGGCACAGAGCGCATCTTTGTCGATGAGCCGGTAACGGTGAAGTTCTAACAAACGCATTAATGAAAGCGGAGGCTGAGTCGTCGGCCTTCACTAGAGCAATCGCGACACGGCGAAATTGGGGAATAGCAATGCTACGGGTCAATGGATTTTACGGCCATATCAAACAACATGACTTGCGGTCAGTAGGCATGTTTCTTGGCTTTATGGTCGCCTTTCAAATCGTCGCGGCGGTTTTGATGACTGTGCCAATGTTGTTCATTGATGTGCACAAGATACCAATCATTGCTCCGACTGCCTATTTTAAGTCCTGGGGTATTCCGGTTTTCGTCGTTGGTTTGATCTTTTTTCTTTTCCGATATGCGGCACATTTGAAGGACCTTCAGGCAAGTCTGGGTTTTGAAACCGTGGACAGATTTGCTGAGCCTCGCCTTTTCAGCGTTGTGGAACCAGTCGCCATTACAGCAGGCATCAAAATGCCGGAAGTCGCTGTTCTGGAATCAGACGCTTTTAATGCATTTGCCTGCGGCCTCAGCGAAGACACTGCTACCGTAGTGGTTACCCGAGGGTTGATGAATGCCCTGGACGACGAAGAGCTTGAAGCGGTAATCGCTCATGAAATTACTCATATCAAAAATGGCGACATCGCCCTTCTAGCCGTTGCCAATACTGCGCTTTCATCCATCAAATGGCTTGAAAAATGGAACCTGCTGAAATTTGGCAAAAAGCGCTCCATCTTTCTGATCTTCATGCCCGTTCTCATTTTCCTGATGATGTTCATCAATTTTGTAATGAATGTTGGTACGACGATCGCCAAAGTCTCTCGCCTACTGATCGCCTCTTCAAGAGAATATGTGGCCGACGCAGAAGCGGTTCGCCTGACCCACAATCCATCGGCCCTGATATCTGCTCTACAAAAAATTGACGGCAAAAGTGCCATCGAAGGATTGGACGAGGTTGCCGATGCCATGATGATCGATGGTGCTGTTGAAGGCGCATTTGCCACTCACCCGACGATTGCCGAACGAATTGCTGTTCTGTCGCAACATGCAGGCGCAATGGTTCATGGAAATACAATCCGCAGAGATACGCGCGCTTCGGTCAAACCGGCATTTGGACAAATCCAGCCCCAAAACTGGTTTAAGCCAACCCCCGCCCCTGCCAAGCCCGCGGCATCAAGATCTCTGATCGAAAGGGTGAATTCGGACCGCAAGACAAACATGTTCGGAATTAATCTCAAGGCCGCAAAATATATGAAGATCGGGATGTTTCTTTTCTTCGGTCTGTCTACACTTGGTTCAATGGCGATGCAAAGCCGGATGAGCCAGATTACCAAACAGATTGAGAGTTCCAGCATCGACAACAAGATTGGCTCAGCTCCAAACACCAAACAAGCATCAAAGCCGGAAAACAAAACGGTGCAACGCAGAAAAGAAGACACCGCGCCCAACAAGGTTTCGTCTCTTGTGAAAAAGGTGGATCGGAAGCCTCAGGCTAAATCATTATTTGACGATTCAGCTCTGCGCGGAACCTCAAGCCAATAAAAAAACCGCCGGTCTTTCGACCAGCGGTTTTCAATTTCATATCTCAATCAGCATGGAACAAGTCCCAAGGCCAATATCAATCGCGCAATTAGCCAGCTGCGATTGTGCTAACAGCAGTTTTGCCGCTGCGTGGGTCGATTTGGGTTTCAAAAGAAACTTTGTCGCCTTCGTTAAGACCGCTCATGCCAGCGCGCTCAAGCGCAGTAGCGTGTACGAATACATCAGCTGAACCGTCTTCAGGTTGAATGAAGCCGAAGCCTTTTTGAGAGTTGTAAAATTTTACTGTACCATTCGTCATAATAATAATCCTTTAGATGACAGGCTACACAAAGACACATCCGCTAAAAGCGCCTCAAAATGAGGAACTCAGGCAAATATCTCCAATTAGTCGATTTTGAAGAAAGTCTTAGTTTAGCGTTTGGTCAAATAGGATCTTGAAAGATCAAAGACGAAACAAGGCAAATCAAAAAGTCCGGCAATATCGATGCGGGTACTCATAGAGGTGAATTGCGACGATAGCAAGGCAGTTCGCAATTGAGGTTAACGGGGAGGCGTTGTGCCGCATTTTCAAGGGGTGCCTGCTCCATTGCAATCACAAAACTCCGGACGCCTCACGAATTTCGAAATTCATTACTGCAATTGAAATTGCTTACGATATTGAGACGGCGATGTATTGATGTTTCGAAAAAAGGCCCGTCTCATGCGCTCATCATCCTGAAAACCGCAGCTCGCCGCTATCGCCTTTATGCTATTGTCTGATGTCGCCAATAGATCACGGGCTTTGTCGACCCGGATCATTTCAACAGCCTTGGCCGGTGACACTCCCATTATTTCAGTATATCGCCGCGAAAAATTTCGTGAACTCATCCCGCATTCCTCTGCCATGTCATCAACTGCGATCTGACCCGGCAGATTGTCCATAATCCAGTCGTGAAGCTGCGAAAACCGTCCTTTGATGTCCCGTTCCTGTCTATCCAACTCAGCGCTGAATTGTGACTGCCCGCCGGATCGCACCATGGGCGTCACAAGGGAGCGCGCCATTACGATTGCTGCTTGCTTTCCCAAATCTTCTTCAATGATGGCCAGAGCCATATCAATTCCGGCTGTAATACCAGCCGACGTCCAGATATTCCCGTCCTTGATATAGATCGGATCAACTTCCACTTTGATTGCCGGATACTTTTCCGCTAAGTGAGCGCAATCTTCCCAATGCGTTACAGCGCGACGGCCATCCAACAGCCCCGCAGCAGCCAGAACAAACGCACCGGAACAGACCGAACAAACCCGTTCGGCCCGATCAGCCAACAACCGAAACTGCTCCACAAAATTTTGATCCTCAACAGCTCGAACTGCGCCATCTCCCCCAATAGCCACAAGTGTATGAAGCGGAACACTCTCATCATTTGATAGCCAATCAGAAAGCTTCGAACTGCCAATTTGCAGGATTGTATTGGTCTCGATCATTCCGCCGACAAATGAAGCGATATGAGTTTGATAGGCAGGTCCTGACTGCGCATTTCTGCGGGCATGGGTAAAAACCTGCAGCGGACCGGCGAGGTCGAGAAGCACGATATTCGGATACACAACAAACAAGATATTTATCTGTTTTGAATCATCAATCGACGAATTGGCGTAAAAAGAGGTCATATTGTCATTTATGCCAAATTAAAAAGAAATAGTCTACTCCCATACCCAAACGAAAAAGGAGTAAAACATGCTTATCCTCAAACCAAATTGCGAATGCTGTGATACCGACCTGCCGCCAGACAGCCTGGATGCCCGTTCCTGTTCATTCGAATGCACCTTTTGCAAAGACTGCGCCGAAACCCGCTTTGACAATACTTGTCCAAACTGCGGCGGAGAGCTTTTGCGGCGCCCCATTCGTCCGGAAAATCACCTTGAGAAAAATCCGGCATCCACAAAACGCTTCGTAAAAGCCCATCCTGAATGCGCAAACCTCTGAAACACAATAAATGGCCCATAAAAGGACCAAAAAAGGAAAGAATATGAAGACGCTCGCAGCACTGGTTTTCCCTGGTTTTGAAACGCTCGATTATTACGGGCCTATCGAAATGCTGGGTGGTTATGGAAATGAGACCGAGATTATTACGGTTGCAAAAGGGCCCGACCCAGTGCCGAGCGTCCATGGTCAAAGGATCATGATTGACAAGACAATCGCTGAAAAACACGACTATGACCTGTTGCTGATCCCCGGCGGCGACGCTGCATTGGCCCAGGCTCAAGACAAGGAGTTAATGGACTGGATCATACAAGTTTCAGAAAATGCAGAACGCGTGATGGCGGTTTGTACCGGAACGGTATTGTTGGCGATGACAGGCGTTCTGGATGGGCGCAAAGCTACTACCAACAAGATGGACTTTAATAGAACGGTCCCTTTCGCCCCGAATGTAAACTGGGTGAAAGAAGCAAGATGGGTCGAGGATGGAAAATTTTTCACATCCTCCGGCGTTTCAGCAGGCATGGATATGGCTCTGGCAGTGATGGCTGATTTGTTTGGTATGAAAATGGCTGACGCAATTGCAAAGGGAAGCGAGTATGAGTGGCACAAGGATGCAGGAAGAGACCCATTTGCCAAATTGGCAGGGCTCATTTGACAAAGCTGGTGGGGCAACAAACCTGCAGCCCCGCACACGTCAAAATTCTTACTCCACCGTTGGCAGAATTTTCTTGACCAGAAGTCCTCTGAGACCCGCAGGCAATTTGAAGAAGATGCGTTTGGAAAGCGGTCGGGCAAAATCAAGCCAGAGCTTGGCGTAGATCATTCCGCGAGTTGATATAGCCAGAACATAATCGCGTACGGGGGCCGCATCAGCTGTCCAGGTCAGCTTGTAACTGGCTGCGGGAATCATGAAATCTGCCGTCTCAAACCCTTCATCGAAACAGGTCTTGATCACCTCACCCAAATGCAATCGCCCGGGGCTAGCTGCTTCATAATCCGGATTCCAGGTTGCCATGAAAGCGTAATATCTGCCGCGATAGACAAAGCCCCATTGATCAGAAATCGGAGTATCGCCATGGGTCAGTGACATGGCAATTGTATCTATTCCCTTTGCCTGCTCATCATCAGCACAGCAATTGAGAAAGGCCTGAAAATCATCGTCCCGAAATGCCCGGGAGGTTATGCCCAAGCTTTCCAGCCAGGCTTCGCGCCCTTCATAAGCCCGCTTGACAACCTGAGCCATCAAGTCTCCGTGCCGCGCAATATGATGCACCACAGGAGCATCGCGCTCCAAGCGGTTTCGAGCATTGCGTAAGTTCTTACGGGTCTTGGATTTGACGGTCTTGAGATATTCGTCATATCCGTCGAAGGCCTGCAGACTGACATAAGGCGCGGCATCCTGCTCACCCGATGGCGAAACCACCCCTTCCAAAAGCCTGGCTAACTGCCCATCCTGACGAACCTGCCCGAAATGAAAATAATCAGCACCAGTTGATTTCAGCGAATCCAGAAAAACCTGTCTTAGTTTACTTTTCCCAATGGAGGGATTGAGCAGAATTTCCGTATATTGCTGAAACGGCTCGGAAAAACCCGTCAGAACCGTCATCCGCCCTTTGGCCTGCAAGGCAAGTGGCATCAAGCCTACCAAAACCTTGTTTTCCCAAAGCGTAACGACCACGGGTTTGAAATTTTCGGCGTTGCTTTCATCGGCTGCACGAAACGAAAGATAATTTTGACACCAGTCAAAAGATTGGAACAAAACTGTATTGGGGCAGTCCAGTTCCAGTTTCCGCCAGGCGCTTTCCAGCCCCAATATTTCTTCAACGCCGCTTACCACGCGCCAGGTTAAACCAGGCGCTCCAGCGTTTAGATTGATGACAGCATCACTAGAGAGCCGCTTGGCAAGTTGAATTTTATCGGTTGAAAGATGTTCCATGAATTTGGGGCTTTTCAGGTTGGCGGATGTTACAATTTCAATTGATAAGGCTCAATATCCCGCACACCGTGAGGTGCCGTTGGATCAACCTGAAAATCAATTGTGTAAGGTTTTGCGGCCTTGTTCCGGATACCTGAAAACTTAACAGCCCCTGCAAGACCGGTTTTTGCTGCGGCTATCAAACCGGATGTCTGACGTTTAGGTGCTTTAAGCCCCGCTTTTCGCAACAGTCCATTTGCGTAATTCACCGCATAAGATGTGCGAATTGGCGCGGTGTAATGCTCGGTTGTTACGGAGACATTGAGACAATCATAATTCTCCACGCGATGCGGAAAATTCAACGGCCAATGCAGCATGTAACCTGGCTCAAGGTCGATCGCATCAGCGGCCTTGTCAAATGCCTCATCGTAAACCATGTCGGTTTCGTGAAACTCGCCAATGATCAATTTCTCAATAGCTTCTTGCGTCAAAAACGGTTCTTTTGCCGGATAGAGCCATACGCGTTTGCGGCCTCTGATTTGCCACAACATCTGCCCGGGTACATCACAATGATAGGGCACATAGGCATTGGGCGAGGAGATCAGAATGGTGGTGCCTTGCTTGAAGGTTTTGAGATCCGGAACCCGAGCTTCAAACTCTGCATACATATCGGCCAGCAAGTCGCCATAGGCAGAGTCGGCAATTTGCGGCGCACGCAGATTAATCCAGATATCTCCGGTTTTAACGGTTTCCAGAATGTCCATTCCAGACAATTTGCCAAACTCGCCTTCCCGGCGTCGCTTTTTACCGTCAGCACCTGCCGCACGCGTATTGACGTGATAATGGGAGCGTTCAGCCTTTTCAATCAGATTGGCTAGGCGTTCGTCGGTAAACAGTTCCGATTTGTGAAGACTGTGCTGGAGATGCAAGGACTCATTGCCAAACTTCTCTGCATATTCAGGTTTCCAATTGCGAATAATATGCCCTGTTGTGTTCTCACGCATGTGCTTCCCTCGGTAGTATTCTGTTTCTCTTTGTTCTTTCGGTCAGCCTCGACGGATGAGATGACCAAGCAAATGGTTTTTCGCCCTATTTCTGGAATGATATTCGCAGAATTTGATTAAATTTGATCGAACAGGGAGCCATTTCGACTGAAAATCATCGCGACGGTAAATGATAGGTTAAAGCGCTGCTTGCCGATCTTGCATTGAAAACGCTGACCCGACAGGAAATTCACCTTCGTCATTCTCCTATTCACCCGCTTTTAATGTGAGCGGTTTCGTCTTATGTA
>JBAUHS010000146.1:0-9541 GCA_049680405.1 Salaquimonas sp.
CCACCCCAACGGGCGGTAAAGATATCACCCTGCTGGGACGTTTGTTCGGCGGCAAGAAAAACGATGGCACAGCCCCAGTTCCAGCATTGGGTGGATTGGGCGGATCTTAGATCATCCCCTATTCTCAACGCCAATAAAACCAAACCCGCCGAACCTTCCGGCGGGTTTTTCTTTACGAAAGTGCTGTTCACCCGCCTTGCAAACAAAAAGGGCAGCTCGAAAGCTGCCCTTGGTTTGTCGCGCATCCTGTCCACCCGGCTTGAGCCGGGAGGGGATGAGCTTATTAGTGAGCCAACACAGCCAATAGAAGCAAAGCCACGATGTTTGTGATTTTGATCATCGGGTTAACCGCAGGACCAGATGTATCCTTGTATGGGTCACCCACTGTGTCGCCAGTTACCGATGCCTTGTGAGCCTCAGAACCTTTTTCGTGCTTCACGCCGTCTTTATCAACGAAACCATCTTCAAAAGATTTCTTGGCATTATCCCAAGCGCCGCCGCCTGCAGTCATCGACACAGCAACGAAGAAGCCTGTTACAATAACGCCGAGAAGCATTGCACCCAAGGAAGCGAAGGCATCAGCTTTCGAACCTGTGATCCAGTAGATCGCGTAGAAGCATACGATTGGCGACAATACCGGAAGCAGTGAAGGAACGATCATTTCGCGGATCGCTGCTTTGGTCAGCATGTCAACGGCACGGCCGTAGTCCGGCTTCTCTGTGCCTTTCATGATGCCTGGCTTTTCCTTGAACTGACGGCGAACTTCTTCAACCACAGCACCAGCAGCGCGACCAACAGCGGTCATTGACATGCCGCCGAAGATATAAGGAAGCAGACCACCAAATAGCAGACCAACAACCACATATGGATTGGAAAGCGAGAAGTCGACATTAACGCCTTCAAAGAAGGAACCAGGAGTTGCTTGAGCTGCAAAGTGCTTCAAATCTTCAGTATAGGCTGCAAACAAAACCAGAGCGCCAAGACCGGCAGAACCGATTGCGTAACCCTTGGTGACCGCTTTAGTGGTGTTACCAACCGCATCAAGTGCATCAGTTGTCACACGAACTTCAGCAGGTAGTTCGGCCATTTCAGCAATACCGCCAGCGTTATCCGTCACAGGACCAAATGCGTCCAACGCTACGACGAAGCCAGCAAGTGCCAACATGGTTGAAACGGCAATCGCAGTTCCAAAGAGGCCAGCAAGTGAATATGTCGCAATGATACCAGCAATGATAACCAAAGCAGGAAGCGCTGTTGATTCAAGCGATACGGCCAGACCCTGAATTACGTTCGTGCCGTGACCAGTAACAGAAGCCTGTGAGATCGAGCGAACCGGACGGTAACCAACGCCTGTGTAGTATTCAGTGATCCAGATGATCAGGCCCGTGATGATAAGACCAATAAATCCGCAATACATCAGGTGACGACCCATAAAGGATTTGCCAGTGGATGTTACGAACTCTGTGTCCATACCGAGCCAGAAGTAAACAATACCGACCAGAGCAACTGCTGAAAGAACAGCCGTTGCGATGAAGCCTTTGTACAAAGCACCCATGATGGAATTGTTTGCACCAAGTGACACAAAGAATGTGCCGATGATGGAAGTCACAACGCAAACTGCGCAGATCATCAATGGGAAAGTCATCATCAATTCAGCGGTAGCGCCAGTGAAGAAGATAGAAGCAAGAACCATCGTAGCAACGATTGTCACTGCGTAGGTTTCAAACAAATCAGCTGCCATACCGGCACAGTCACCGACGTTGTCACCCACGTTATCGGCGATTGTTGCCGGGTTGCGTGGATCATCCTCAGGGATGCCAGCTTCAACTTTACCAACCATATCGCCGCCAACGTCAGCACCTTTTGTAAAGATACCACCGCCTAGACGGGCAAAAATGGAGATCAGCGAAGCACCAAAGCCAAGAGCAACCATCGCATCAATAACCGCACGATCCGTCGCACCATATCCAGCAGGTCCAGTCAGATAACCGTAATATCCTGCCACGCCCAAAAGTGCGAGACCGGCAACCAGCATGCCTGTTACAGCGCCAGATTTGAACGCGATATCAAGCCCTGCACCCAAGCTTTGGCTTGCCGCTTGCGCTGTACGCACGTTCGCGCGAACAGAGATCAACATACCGATAAAGCCAGCAATGCCTGAGAGCACAGCACCAATGAGGAAGCCAATGGCGGTTAGTGCGCCAAGCAGCCACCAGACCAGCGCCATGACGAAAACACCAACAATGGCGATTGTCAGATACTGGCGAGATAGATAAGCCATCGCGCCTTCCTGGATAAATCCAGCGATTTCTTGCATCCGGCTATTACCAGCGTCGGCGTTTAACACCGACATGGTTGCCCAGATGCCGTAAAGAATAGACAATCCGCCAGCAGCGATTGCCAAATAAACAGCATTCATTTTAAGAATTCCTTTTGTTCAGTCCCCGTAAGATCTGTTTTCTGCAAGGGACGAAAAGCCTGACTGTCAGGCACCTCCCCATGACAAATATGGCAAGATCTCCACCTCACCACACGATGGCCGCTTTTTAACCAAATTTTAGGATTTAGCAAGAGGACGAAGGGATTAGGTGGGGGATAGTATACTGTTGCAATTGGCGGCGTTGCCTATGGCGATTGCTTATGTAATATTTTGACCAAATTATCATGAATATTATTCGAAAAAACTGACTAATGTTTACAAATCATCTTTCTTTCGAAATTTTTAAAATGGACAATTTTTCTGTCAAATTTCTTGTAATTTCAATTTTAAGCCTGCTTATGATTTCTGCTACTGGAACTCGAAACTCACACGCCCAACAAACCTGTAATCAAGTTTATAAAAAACAATGTCTCGGTTGGTGCACGATAAAGAAACGCGGAGGCACGTGTACAGGAGATTGCAAAAAACGCGAACTTACGTGCGAACGTATCGGTCATTTTCCAGGATGGGAAAAACTGGGGCAACTAAAAACCATACGTTCACTGACTTGTACCAGTATGAACACAGAATGCCTTGGCGAATGCAGGACGCACCACGGAAATTCCCAAGCATGCAAAGATGCCTGTTCACAGCGCACCAGTTCCTGCATGAGCAACGGCAAATACAAATGGACAAAACGAATTCCGTTCATTGCTGTGCAGAAACGTTAGTATTTTAGTCTACACCTCAACGCACCACGAAATCCGTTACCCTGCGCAGTGTCACGCGGCGGTTGCGCCATTCTTCGCGAGGCGTCTGGATAAGCAAATACTCTTCACCATAGCCCACGGTTTCCAATGCATAGGAATCAACATTGAAGCGGCGAACAAGTACCCGTTTCAGGGACGCCGCGCGGTCTTCGGACAGTAACTGATTGTTGTAGTTGGAGCCGACCGCATCTGTGTGCCCTTCAATCAGGAACACCTCGCCGCGATTACGACGAAGAATACGACGCATGGCAATGGCAATTTCTTCAACTTTCCATTGCTCGGAACGCGGGATGCGGGCAGAGCCGAATTCAAAATTGATCGCCTGAATATCAATTGATGGCGCAGCAATTCTAACACGGTCTCGTACATCGCTTCTTCGTCTTAAGTCACGGCCAAAATCTTTTCGCATTACACGATCTTCACGACGAATTTTGCGTGTGGGTTGAACACTCAAGGACTTTTCAATTTGCGCGGCCGAGGGCGCAGCAGATTGAGCGAATGCAGCTACCGGCAACGCTTTAGCAGCGGTTGCGGCAGACACTGAAAGAATAAAATTTCGGCGATTGAGCATTTGGCCCTCCATGATCCATAAGCGGATAGCAATTGTTTAGAGGACAAATATGGCAATGTTCGGCTGAATGTTTTCTGAATGATGTGTTCAGCAACTCACCGGAATATCAATTCCGATAAACCGGGCATTGGATGACTAAGCTGCTTGTTTTTCTTTGCGGCTTTTCAACCACCACAGGCTGACAAGGCAAATCGCCACAATCGGGAAAATGATCCAGTTCAGGAATTCCCAGCCCATATGGTTCAAAGAATAACCGGAGAGCAGGCTGGCAATGGCCACAGAACCAAACAGGATAAAATCATTTGCCCCTTGGGCCTTGTTTTTCTCGTGCGGTTCATAGGTCTCCGTCACCAAAGCTGTCGCGCCGATAAAGCCGAAATTCCAACCGACCCCGAGCAGAATTAGGCCAAGATAGAAATGGCCGATCGAAATGCCGTTGAGGCCAACAATGCCGCAAGCAACCAGAATCAACAAACCGCTTGCCATGACTTTTTCTTTTCCGAAACGGGCAATCAGGTGGCCCGTAAAAAAGCTTGGGACGAACATTGCCATCACATGCCACTGGATGCCCCAGGTGGCGTCATTGATGTCAAAGCCACAGGCGATCATTGCCAGAGGGGCGGCAGTCATTACATAAGACATCAGGGCATAGGTCGAAGTAGCGCAAATCACAGCTACGATGAATTTTGGTTGCGACATGATTTCGCTCAAGGGTCGCTGAGGCTTGTCTGCCAGTTCTTCGGCGGATTTTGGCGGATGGCCCGGAGCCAGAAACTGCATCACAATCAAGCTGGTTGCAAAAAGACCGATTGCCCAAAGAAAAGCGCCCGCAAAAGGTACCGGCTCCAGATAGTCTTTCGTACGCAAGATTAGTTGCGGCCCGATTACGGCAGCAGCGACCCCTCCGACCAGCACATAGGAAATGGCTTTTGCCTTGAATTCTTTTGTGCCCCGGTCTGCAGCCGCAAAACGATATTGCTGGACAAAACTATTGGAACTTCCCGCCAACATCAAAGCGGCAACGAAAAGCCAGAAGGACTGATAGGTGATTGCCTGAACCGCCAATAACATAGCCAGCATGCCGATAATGGCACCAGCCATAAATCCGTTTCGGCGGCCAATCTTGCGCATCAGCATTGCGGCAGGAATAGACATTATGGCGACGCCAACATTGAAGCCCGTGACTGGCGCTGTGGCCAAAGACTTGTCAGCCCCCAGCAGATAAGAGCCGACCACACCGCCCAGCGCAATACACACCGGGGCAGCTGAGGCATTGATAGCCTGGCATACCGATAGCAAAACAGCATTGCGCTTTGCGATTGCGTTTTCTTCAACATCGGTGAGTTGGGCGGTCATTTGCGAAGCCTTGGCATTTAATTTGAGAAATGATCATAACCTGATCTGCCGTCAAGAGACAGGACGTTGCCATCCTTTTGGCGAAATGCCACAGGTTTGTCACCGGACATCATTTGACCAATCATAGTGCAATATTGACTGGTCGGATCTTTTCTAAATGCTTCCAGCCTTTCCTCAGCAACAGTAAAGAGCGGAATGTAATCGTCCCCTCCGGTTATCACATCAATCAGTTTTGCTGTGTCATCGCCAATCAACTGCCTTACGGATTGATGCATAGGAATGTCGGACAGATTGACCTCTGCGCTCAGTTCGCTCGCTGTACAAAGCCGCTGCAGGTCGATGACCAGACCATCAGATACATCCAGTCCCGCGGATGCAAACACACCCACGAGATGAGCCAGTTCTGTTGGAAAGGCAATTAGCGGCGCTGCATATTCTTCTATCAATTCTGATAGTTCGTCCTCATCAAGTCCTGAGCCAATGGCCCATTCGGCGTTTTGAGCGCATTTCAATCCAATGGCTTTGGAGCCAATATTGCCGCCGACAAAGATTTTGTCCCCTGCCCGCGCCCCGCTGCGCCGGATCATTTTGCCCGATGGCACCTCCCCTACAGCGGTCACTGTAATCGTCAATGGACCGCCTTTGCTCACGGTCATGTCGCCGCCCAACAATTTGCCGTTGATTTGGATATTCAACCCCGCAGCAAATTGCGCCATCCAGTTTTCGTCGGGCTTTTGGGGAAAGGATAGCGCAACAAGGTACCCAACCGGCTGCGCGCCTTTGGCGACCAAATCCGACAGATTGACCGTGATGGCTTTGATGGCAATATCAAAAGGACTGTCGCTGGCAATAAAATGCACATCGGCAACAATCGTATCGGCAGTAAGAACAAGGTCCGTTCCCGGTTTGGGGGTCAGGCAAGCGGCATCATCTTTGAGATTCAAGCCGGCAGGGCCAGCCAATGGCGCCAGGTATTTTTGGATAAGGCTGGTTTCTTCAGGCTGTTGTGTCATGCCCGTTGTCAACATTTTCCAATGTTGCTTCAATGTCAGGTTCAACTGCGTCCAGTAAATCGTCGCGGTGTTTTCGGGCAGTTCGGTCCAGCAGGCTGTTGACCAGTTTGAACTCTTCTTCTTCAAAAAAGGCTTTTGTCACATCCAGATATTCATTGATGATGACTTTGGCGGGAACATCTTTCTTGGCCAGAAGCTCCCACACACCGGCCCGCATGATTGAGCGTAGTAATGTTTCCATCCGCGCCAATGGCCAGTCAGGCGGAAGATTCTTTTGAATGATCGGGTCAATGGTTTTTTGCTGACCTAGAACACCGGACAATATGGCACGGAACCATTGCGGGTCCGCCTCGCGATAAATCGCGGTGTCACTGTCGGGATCAACCGCCTTGCCCAGACGGAAGTTTTCAAACTCGGTGACCACATCCATCAAACGGGCCGATGTAAGGTCCATTTGATACAATGCCTGAACTGCCGCAAGGCGCGCTGCGCCGCGTTTATTAGCGAGTTTCACGGCAGGCTGGTGGAGAGGTTCCGAACTCATATCAAGCGCCCATCTTTTCGCGAAGATCAATCATGGCCAATGCGGCTCTTGCGGCAAAGCCGCCTTTGTCCATGCGCTTGGGATCGCAGCGGGCCCAGGCTTGCTCGCCGTTTTCTGTCGTCATAATGCCATTGCCGAGCGCCAATTTCTTATTCACGGAAAGGTCCATCAGTGCCCGGGCGGATTCGTTTGCCACGATATCGAAATGATAAGTTTCCCCCCTTACGACAACGCCCAAGGCTACATAGCCGTCATACTGCGTTTTGCCATCTACCGCGAAAGCAATTGCTGCGGGAATTTCCAGTGCGCCCATGACCGTTACAACGTCATAGGTAGCACCAGCACCATCCAGCGCGCCTTTTGCGCCTTCCAGTAATGCGTCCGAAAGATCGTCATAAAATCTGGCTTCGACGATCAGGAGATGAGGCTTTTTAGTCATGGATACTTTCACAAAACAAATCAGTACGGCGTTTGACCGCAAGAAACATGAGACAGATAAATTGGCAAGAGTTTAATCGGTAAACTCAATCGTAATCCTGCCGGTCGCAACTCACATACCTGGCTGTCAGGCCTTGGCTTCGAGCAGACGGGCCGCATAGCGGGCCATCTGATCTATCTCGATATTGAGCTTATCACCTTTTTGAACGTCGCCCCAGGTCGTTACTTCCAGCGTGTGGGCGATCAACAACACGTCAAAGCATTCATTGTCCACGCCATTCACCGTCAAGGAGGTGCCATCCAGTGCAACGGAACCTTTTTGCGCAATGAACTTTGCCAAATGCTTTGGGGCCTGAAGAGTGAAGCGTGTGGCATCGCCCTCTTTCTTGACATCAATCACGTCGGCCAACCCATCCACATGGCCCGAAACAAGATGGCCGCCCAATTCGTCACCCATCTTCAAGGAGCGTTCCAGATTGATTTTTTGGCCCATATGCCAAGTGCCGAGGGTGGAAAGGCGCAGGGCCTCTTCCCAGACTTCGACCTCATGCCAATTGTCACCGAGTTTGGTGACCGTCAGACATACGCCGGAATGAGCGATGGAAGCGCCGATATCAATACCCGACGTGTCATAGGACGAGAGGACCCGGAAGCGTTTGCCCTGATCCAGTTGCTCGACGCTTTCGAGCACTCCGATATCTGATACGATCCCTGTAAACATTCAAATGCCTTTAATTGCTTTTCGTCCATATGTAACGGGTCGATTTGTCTTCGCCAAGCGCCAAAACCTCCAGCGGGGTAAAGTCCTTGGGGATGGTATTGGAAGAGATCGGCGCGAGCACCAGATCACCCTTCGCAGCCGCGATGCTTTTTGGGCTTTCCAGCAGAATGATCTCGTCAACCAGCGCTTCGTCCAGAAACGATTTGGCAATGCCCGCTCCGCCCTCCACCAGCACGGATAAAATGCCGATGCCAGAAAGGTCTTCCAACAATTCTGGAAGCGCGACCTGACCATTTTGCATTTCGCAGGGAAAGATTTCACAGCCCAATTCACGAAAGGCCTGGCGCTTTACCTCGCTCATTCCATCAGCGGCAATGATGATCGTTCGATGCGTTTTAGCCTGGCTGTAAAGCTTGGAAGTTAGCGGTGTCCGCCCATAGGGGTCCAGCACAATGCGAATGGGTGAGCGGCTCTCCAGCCCATGCAGGCGGCAAGTCAGTTCCGGGTCATCTTCTGCTACAGTTCCTGCACCAACCAGAATTGCCTGATGGCGGGCACGCAAAAGATAGGTCTGATTTTTGGCCTGCGGCCCGGTGATGGCAACCTGCCCCTCGCCTTTGATGCCGATGGCTCCCTCGGCAGAAAGCGCCAATTTTAGAGTCACATAGCAGCGATTGTTATGTTTTCGATTCAGGTAAGCGCGTAGGCCAATTGTGGCCTCATCGGCCAGACAATCAATGGTCACATCGATCCCTGAATCTCGCAACATTTTGTGGCCAAGCTGGTTTACCCGCTCATCGGGATCAACAACCGCTGTCACCACGCGGGCAATACCAGCATCAATCAGAGTCTGTGCACAAGGCGGTGTTTTGCCATGATGGGCGCAAGGCTCCAGTGTCACATAGGCCGTCGCACCGCGCGCCAGTTCACCTGCCTCGGCTAACGCGATGGGCTCCGCATGGGGCCGCCCGCCAAGGGCCGTAATGCCGGAGCCAACAATGTAAGAACCATCACTGCTTTCGCGCACCAAGACGCAAGCAACCGACGGATTGGTTCCCGTCTGTCCCTCATTGCGCCGGGCCAAACGTATGGCCGCAGCCATGATGCGCTGGTCTGTATGTTGCGAAGTATCACTCATGGACGAGATTTAGCGGAAGGAAAGTGGATTGGGAAGTGGGGGGGCGGTAGTGAATATAAGCAATTGCCTAAATACCGCTAAGACAATTCATATATCGAAAATTAGAAGTTATCCCATGAAAACTTATGACCGCAAGGCAAATTTTGTTGCGGTTAATGGAGTAACATATACCATTGGTTGTGTATTTGCACTATTCATGGTGAAACATGGTTCTTTGGTTTTTAGAGCATTGGCGTGAACTAATTGGTTCATTACTTAAAACTTTTGGCGTTCTATTCCTTTGTATGGAATCTTATGAGGTAATAACCGACTCCAATATCAAACTTTCATTGTTGGAATTTGTAGCATTGCTACTAATACCCGGATTAATTTACTTCTTAGTCGATGGATATTTCATAAAAGGCTTCCTTCGTCTCGAGGTTATAATTCCAAATCCTGGCAGTGATACAGAAATCTCGGTCAAGTTCGGTGATGTCTTTGCAGAGTCAGGTTGGAAAGCTATCGGTGTTAGCGATTTCTTTGACAGCATTGTAGACGAGGACTTGGTGTCTTCAAAATCACTTCATGGATA
>JBAUHS010000147.1:0-4821 GCA_049680405.1 Salaquimonas sp.
ACGAAAACTATTAAGTTTCGAAAACATTCTGTCAAATTTTCATCACTTCAGACACTTTGTTTTGCCCTATTTCGCACCTAAGAAATCACGCATTGCAAAGTTTCATTCCGTCGAAAAGGATATTTCATGTCGTACTTTAAAACATCCAGCCGAATCGCAGTCCTCACACTTGGCCTCACTATTGCTCCACTTCTGACCAGTGGTCATTTTCACACAACAGCAATTGCCGCTGAACAACAAATCTCGCGGATCAACGTCACAGGCGAAGGTCAGGTGATGCTGGCGCCTGACATTGCGACCCTTCAACTTGGCGTTCTAAGCGAAGGCGAAACAGCCCGTGAAGCATTGACGCAAAACAATGAGTTGATGGGCCAGATTGTTGCCGCCATGAAAGAAGCAGGCATTGAACCCAAAGACCTGCAAACCTCCAATTTCAACATTCAACCAAAATACACTTATCACCGCCCCAAAAACAATGAAGAGCAAAAACCTCCGCGCATTATTGGTTATACCGTTTCGAACAATCTGACGGTTCTAATCCGTGACCTTGCCGCCGTTGGCGACATTCTTGACCGCTCCGTAACATTGGGCGTAAACAACGGTGGTCAGATCCAGTTTGGCAATGACAACCCGAAAGAGGCAATTGCGGCAGCCCGTGCTGAAGCAATGAAAGATGCGATTGCCAGAGCAGATACACTGCTCGAAGCTGCGGGCGCTTCACGAGGAAAAATCCTCGACATCAATGAAAGCTTTCAAAATCCTCGCCCGATGCCGATGGCCAAAGGCCGAATGATGGCCGAAGCGGCGATGGCCGACTCTGTACCCGTTGAGGGCGGCCAGAATGCTTATTCTATTACAGTTTCAGTAAGCTGGGAAATCAATCAGTAAACAAATATGAGGCCGGATGGTTTTTCCGGCCTCATTCATTTCATTCAACCCATGCCGATCAATTAGCGACGTGAACCACCATAACGTCCATGATGCTTCCTATGTGACCTGCTTTCCTTGACCCAGGCCAGTTCGCAGCGTCTGCTGTCTCGATAGAACCCGGCGGTGATGCGGTCGCCATACATGCGTCCTTTAACGACAACGAAGCGTGGATTGACCCGGTCGATACGTGCGTGCCGAATACCCCGGCGCTCTGCCTTGTAAACAGCCCGGCCAGGCTCACAAACCGCATGGCGTCTTTGACTTCTATGGCCATTGTAATTACGTTGCTTGTGACCGCCAATATAAACGCCATTGCCTGTCACGTATAAATTCAAACTGCCTGCCTGAGCAGAAGTAATCGGGGCACCGAAAGACAATCCAAGTCCCAGAGCCAGTGTTGCAAGTCCTGCTATCAATGTTTTCTTCATGATGAGTTTCCCTTGTTTGAGGCTTCATCCGAAAGGTTAGTCTTTCGAACCATGAGACCAACCTACAACCGGGCGACTGAACTCAGTCCAAACCAACTATTCATATGCCGTTCATTTAGGGTCTGGACTCAAAAATCGTCGGATCCATTGACCCGTATCAATTCGCCAGCCGCCACTTTGTGCCATGCTCACCAGATTCCAACGGGAGAATGAAATGATCAAAACTGTCTTCGCACCTCGTAAATTGTTACTCACAGGTCTGACTTCTTTATGCCTCGCCGGCTTTGCAAGCTCAGCTCAAAGTGAAGAGCTCAACATCGGACCATCGCCCACCAAAGCAATTCAACACGGCGCGGCTTTGGCTGAAACCAATTGCATCCAGTGCCATGCAGTCGGCCTGGAAGGGGAAAGCACTCATCCCGATGCACCGCCATTCTGGACGATGTCAGATCGCCGGCCCGTCGATACAATCGCTGAGATGCTGTTAAATAAAGCAGGTCCCAAACACAGTGATATGCCCAGTTTCGCGATCACCGAAACACAGGCCCACGATTTGGCCGCCTGGATTGGCTGGATCCAGCCCGTTTCCCATGGCAAGCGCCTTGTGAGCGAAAATTGCGCCGGGTGCCACGCTATCGGCCTTGATGACGAAAGCACCCACAAAGAGGCACCACCCTTTAGAAATCTCTCCATGTTCTACCCGATAGAAGCCCTGGAAGAAGCCTTTGCCGAGGGGATTGAATCAGGCCACCCGGATATGCCTGTCTTTGACGCCTCACTTCTCGACCTGCAGGATATTCTTGCCTATATCGAGAGCATTCAAAAACCGTAACAAGCCCATTCCTTTTTTGATTGGAACGGTCAAAAAGATCAGAATGTGCGTAATAATAATGCCCGCTCCTTTTCATAATATTATGAATAAGAACGGGCACAATTTTGTCAGCACTTATAAAGAGAAAGCGGACTGCGGACCTATTTTCGAAGTTCTGGGTGAACGCTCTTTCCCAGAATATGTTCACCACTGCCGATAACATGTGAGCTGGAGCCGACAATCAACGGGTCTGGCTGTCCCACAACCGAGAGATCTTTTCCCGGATAAGGCAGCGATGAAAGAAAATGACGCATACAATTGAGCCGCGCCCGTTTCTTGTCATTCGATTTGATAATCGTCCAAGGCGCGTCGGCCGTATCAGTGTAAAAGAACATTGCTTCTTTAGCATCTGTATAATCCTGCCACTTATCAAGCGACTCCCGGTCGATCGGCGAAAGCTTCCACATTTTCAACGGCTCGTTTTCCCGTGATTTGAACCGGCGCAATTGCTCTTCCTGGGTCACTGAAAACCAGTATTTGAAAAGCCTGACGCCGCTGCGAACAATCATCCGCTCCAGATCAGGCGTTTGGCGCATGAACTCCAGATATTCCTGAGGCGAACAAAATCCCATCACGCGTTCAACCCCTGCCCGGTTATACCAGGACCGGTCAAACATCACGATTTCACCGCCAGATGGAAGATGCTCAATATAGCGTTGATAGTACCACTGGGATTTCTCCCTCTCGGTTGGCTTGTCCAAAGCAACAACACGCGCACCGCGTGGATTCAAATGTTCCATAAATCGCTTGATTGTACCGCCCTTTCCGGCAGCGTCCCGTCCCTCAAACAGCATCAAAATACGTTCACCAGAATTACGAACCCATTCCTGCACTTTCAATAATTCAACCTGAAGCTGGGCTTTTTCCCGCTCATATTTTGACCGAGTAATCTTGCGTTTGTAAGGATATTCACCTGTTTCAAAAAGCCGCCGAACTGTCTCGCGCGTCACCTGTTCTTTTGGAGCAACTGGCCCGGGGTTTTTTGTATCAGCAAGCCCGCAAAGCCCACTATCAGAACTTTTTCCATTTACCTCAGGCTTCTTGCCCGACACATTTTTGAGGCCCAACGCCTCCGCTGGCTTTCCCGCTGTATCAGTTTTCGCTGCAATGTTAGTCTTAGGATTCTTCGTTTCAGATGAAGCCATCAATTTCTCCCATACTGTGATCTTGGCCTCAGCCTACCGTCTGTGAAAATAAATTGCTTTGACCCAAATCAAGCAATTGCCTTTCCGTTTGCGCTAACGTGAACTCAACCAAATTGATAGGAAGGACACATCCATGACCATCACAAAACAAACCAATGACAATGAAAGTTTCGAAAAAATCCTGACTACACGAAAAGCTTATCTGGAAAATCGCCTTGAAAATATTGAAGATCAGTTGGACGATCCAAAAAGCGCGGATTGGGAAGAAAACGCGACAGAGTCTGAAGGTGATGAGGTGATGGAAGAATTGGGCCTTTCCGGTCTGGAAGAAATTAAGGCGATCAATGCTGCCCTTGACCGTATCAAAAACGGGACTTTTGGTGAATGCGCCAAATGCGGCAACCCAATCTCTGAGAAACGCCTGGTCACCCTTCCCCACACCCCCTTCTGCAAGAATTGTGCGGGGAAGTAGGATCGCGTGTAATTTCTCGCCTCGTCCATCCTTGGGTTAGAAAAGCAAAGTCTATAGCCATGGGTAGGGTTTGAAGTTCCCCCAACGCGTTGAACCCCAACCGCCGTCAACCTCGGGCTTGATTTGGGCAAGCGCAACGCCGACGAAGGTCGAAAGACAGGCAACGCTTCTTCGCAGACCCGAGGACACAGAAATAAACAGAAACCGTTATTTTGGCGCTGGGTCCTCAGGACAAGCCCGGGGATGATTGCAATTTGGGTACGCTCGTCACTTAAAGATCCGGTCGCCCTGCTCCTGGATCATCTGCTTGGCTTTGCTGATCGACGCTTGGGCCGCCTGATCAGCCGAAGGAAACATATCCGCGCGGATAAGCGTATGGGTTTTCATTTCGCCATCAATTTCCTTGCGGATTTCAGCGCAAAGGCGGAATTGCCCGCCATCAGACATGGGCGCTGGCGTGATGACAAAACCATCATGCATTTCAGATGGCATTGCCGCTGGTTTGCTGGCGCCGCCGCCAAATAGTTTTTTCAAAAAAGACATTGATACGCTCCCATGATCTGAATGCAGTTTATAACCTCCGCGCAAAAAGTGCAAAGTGTGGTTTGATAAACTGGCATTGAAAAACGGCTGGTTGCTCAAAGCCCCGGCGGACAGGCGCGTTCCTCGATCCGTGTATCGCACACCCCGATCTTGGTCATGAATGGCGTCCACTCGTCAACGATTTCCGGCGTCAAATCCCGCTTGAAAACTGCTTGTGCGAGATAGAGCGAATCTTGCCCGCGGATGATCTTGATCATGCGGGACATCGGTTCACCGGATGCGGCTATATCGGGACAACGCAGAAAAAAGAACGTGAAGTCATAACCGTTTTCTGTTCCGCGCTGGTCCGGCTTGTAAGCAGCTTTCGAACAAGCTGCAAACCAGCGCCGCGTTGTTTGCAATTCCAACGCCTTGAGGCTCATCGGGCTGTTG
>JBAUHS010000148.1:0-3063 GCA_049680405.1 Salaquimonas sp.
GAGCAAAAAAGAATCGTGAAACCTGTCGACAAAGCGCCAATTTTCCCCTATAGGAACCTCAAATTTCCGACAAACCGGAAAGAATGAGCAAACGACCGGGTTCAAAACCATCTGGTAGTCAGCAAGCGGGTTGCCGCGAACTCCTTTGAATAGGGGACTGAAAACCAGAATAAGAAGGTCGCGCTGGCTTGTTAAATTAACAACAAGATTGCCCGTAAAGACGCGCCAAAAGCCCAAAAGGGTATGCGCCCCTGACTGGTAACACAAACAAAGGTTTGCACTGATGAACATCATCCAGCAGCTCGAAGCCGAGCAAGTGGCAGCTATTGCCGCAAAACGTACATTCCCAGCATTTGAGCCAGGTGACACTGTCCGCGTTATGGTACGCGTGACCGAGGGTGCCCGTACCCGTCTACAGGCTTATGAAGGCGTTTGCATTGCACGCTCAGGCGGCGGTTTGAACGAAAGCTTCACTGTTCGTAAAATCTCTTATGGCGAAGGCGTGGAACGTGTGTTCCCGATGTACTCGCCATTGGTTGAAGCTGTTGAAGTGGTTCGCCGCGGTAAAGTCCGTCGTGCCAAACTTTATTATCTTCGTGATCGTCGCGGTAAGTCAGCGCGTATCGTCGAGAAGACCAATGTTCGCGCGAAAGCATTGAACGATATTGAACGCGCAGCCTTCCTTGCTGAAAAAGCCCGTTTGGAAGCTGAAAAGGTAGCAGCGGTAGAAGCGCTTGCTGTTGAAAAAGCAGCTGAAGAGGCCGCCGCAAAGGCAGCTGAAGCAGAGGCCGCAAAAGCAGCTGCGGAAGCAGAAGCTGCTGCCGCTGAAGCGTCAGCTGAAGAAGCTCCAAAAGCTGAGTAATTTTCTTTCTTTAGAAAGTTTAAAAGGCGGTTCGCAAGAGCCGCCTTTTTTTGTTTTTCTGTTTAGCTTTGCTTAGTTTGTCAAAGCAAATTGATTTAGTAGAGATCTTGAAATCATTGACTTCATTTTCGTATGCTCCTCAGCGCGATCAGTGCCTTCTGGATCTGTACAAATAGGATCTTCACCGGCTGCAAATATGATCGGTTTACCAAGCATTGTGCATTCTCCCATAAAGGTGAAATGGTTGGTTCCCGGCAGGGTTTCGTAGGTCGCATTGGGTATTTGTTTTACAAACTCAGACGCATTGACTGCCGCGGGCGTATCTTCGGCGGTGCCGAGATTTATGATCTGCACCGGTGCGTTGATGGCTGCCAGGGATGGTGTTTGATAAGCTTGCGAGAGCGCTGGATCGATCGCCACAAATGTCTTGATGCGGGGATCGGCATTGCTTTGCTCATAGGGAACCGGATCTATTGCCGCCAAGTCGATTTTCCCGGCTTCATACCAGATGCAATCCATCTTGCCTGCATACTGATCGCAGTAGTTTACAAATTTGGCTTTGCTTGCCCGCGCTCCGGCGAGGCTCAAAACCGTATAGCCGCCCAGAGAAAAACCAATGGCTCCGACCTTATTCTTGTCTGCTTTGAGACCCTCGGGAAGAAGATCATCAATCTGATCAAGAATCGCGCTCATATCCTGCGGGCGTTCCCAAATTTTTACTGTTTTGCTCGGAAACGAATCTCCGCTGGTTGTGCCGGGATGGTTTGGAGCAACAACAATCATGCCTTGATCGGCAAGGTGAGAGGCAATCCAGCCGAGGTTCACGCCATTGCCGCCGGAACCATGGGATAGCAAAACCAATGGAAAACTGCCCTGGTCGGGCGAGCCATCTGCGCGAACGGATACGCCTTTGAATACGGCATTTTTGCCTAGCATGATTTCATTGCCTCCTTGGGATGAAGGATAATAAATGTGCAAAGGAAGGTTTCTTTCGCGGTGCTCGACATTTATTGCGGTGGTTGTATAGCCGCTGGCAAAGGCTTGTCCGGCAATTACCATTGCTGAGGTAAAGCCGCCAAGGGCGTAGATTGTTTTCTTGATCAGGTTAGTCATTTCATTCTCCATCTTCATGTGTAGGGGTTTTTGGTGTTGTGTTTGTTTGGTCGATGAAGTGAATTTGCAGCAGGGCAGGGGCAATTACGTCCTAGATCATGTTTTAGGTCGTCCTAGATCGTGATTTGGTGCATAAAATACAAAACAGACTGAACCAAAGTTCTTTTGCCCATGATCATGATTCCGCTCCATTACCTGATTTCCTTTGCACTGCTGATTTTGATCTGGCGGGAGGTTTTTGTTATTGAAAGGGCTCAGCGCAACCGAATGTATATCGCGTTTCTTTCGCTGCTTGCCTTTCAGGCAGCATTGATCGGCTCTCGGTTTGGCTATGAAATGGAATGGCTTCGGGAAATTCAGCCCGTTACGGCGGTTATGATACCGCCGCTCGCATATCTGTCATTTCGTGAAAAGCCGGAATTGCCAAAGGGACTTGTACATCTTCTTCCTTTGATAGCCCTTTTACTCATTCTGGCTTTTTCCATCGAGATTCTGGATGTGTTTCTTGCCTTGAATAATGTTTTCTATGCGGGCGCTCTGGCATGGATTGGCCTGAAAGGCAGTGACGGGCTTGCCTGGGCGGAGATCAACAGGGTTTCCGGCCTTTTGGTGACACTTTGGGTGATCATAGCGTTATTGTTCTTTTCCGGTGTTGCTGATGCGGTAATTGGTTTGGATTTCATTCTTACAGGTGGAGCCAATACAGGATCGATTGTCGGCAATGCGTCTATCAGCGGGTTAATCGGGGTCGTCATTATCGCAATTCTTTATGCCCGCAAGAAACGTGAGGATGAAAAACAACAAGCTGACCGCGCAGACATTCTTGATGAAGACGTGCTGGAAAAAGTGGAAAAGCTCTTGAAGGAAGAAAAGTTCTATCTTGATCCTGATCTCAACCTGAACCGCATCGCGAGACGATTGACGCTGCCTAGCCGAGACGTTTCAAAAGCAATCAATATGGCGACAGGTATGAATGTTTCGCAATATGTCAACGCGTTGCGGATTGAGGAAGCCTGCCGGATGTTGGCGCAATCAGGAACCAATATAACCGAGACGATCTATGCCTCGGGCTTCAATACGAAATCCAA
>JBAUHS010000149.1:0-9279 GCA_049680405.1 Salaquimonas sp.
CCCGAAGACCTGTTTCTTTCCGCCATCGCCTCTTGCCACATGCTTTGGTATCTCCATCTATGTTCTGAAGCTGGTGTGGTGGTTCAAACCTACCGGGATGAACCCCAAGGCATTGGCGAGATGGAACCTTCAGGCAAGGGTCGCTTCACCTCAGTTACCCTGCGGCCAATCATCGGAATTACAAAGGGCAGCGATCTTGAAAAAGCATACACACTTCATAATGAGATTCATCAATACTGCTTTATTGCAAGATCAGTGAACTTTCCCGTGAATTATGAGCCGCAGATCACAATCAATGGCTAGTCTTCCAAAAGCGCTTGCCCTTTGAGCGAAGCGAAAAAGGATAAGCAAATGCGTTGAAAAAGCGCTTGCCTTTTGAACGCAGAGAAGAAGGATAAGCAAATGCGTCACAAGAACAATTGGGGTCAGGCCAATAAAGCCTCTTTCACAAAATCCAATCTGTCCTGACCCAGTAGCCTTTGCCCTTTGAGCGAAGCGAAAAAGGACAAGCAAATGCGTTATAAACAGCGCTTGCCTCTTGAACGCAGTGAAAAAGATCAGCAAGCGCGTTGGAATGTGCATTGCTGTCAGCTCATGAGCGCTTCTTTTACAAAATCCAATCTGTCCTGACCCCAATGCATTTCTTCTTTGCCATTGCGAGTGACAAAGAAAGTAGGCGCGCCAAAAGCACCGCGTTTGGCAAGGTCCTCATTGATTGAAAAGACCTGTTGTTTCACGCCCTCATCTTCCAAAGCGGCTTTCCACGCGTCTGGATCAACCCCAGCGGCCGATACTATGCGCGCCATGATTTCAGGATCATTGACGTTTTCATTGTCTGCCCACATGGCTTTGAAAAACCCATCCCCAAGTGCTTTCAGTTCAGGCTTGTCCTGCCAGGCGATCAACCCCCGCATCATGTAGAGCGAATTGAGCGGAAACTGATCATTCATCCAGAAAGGAACGCCATAGCGCTTGGCAAACCGCCGGAAGTCGTGAAACATCCATTTGCCCTTGGCTGGAACCGTGATCGGGCTAGCGCTTCCGGCAACCTTGAAAAGACCCGGTAAAAAGAAGGGGCGGTAAATGACCGTCGCGCCAGTTTCTTCTTCAAGTTTCGGCATTTGGGTCCAGGCGAGATAGCTCGCAGGGCTTACGATATCGAAATAGAATTCAATTTTTTTGGTCATTTGTTCAATCCGGTTTCGTTGTTACCAGCTTTCTGGCCTTTGCTGGCTGAGTGGTTCTGCTCGACACTTGCATTTCAAGTTCTGCTGGGCAATCGTCTTTATAATTCAAAATCACAGACTCCTGGAGAATTTCATGAAAGAAGGCGACCACCTTTTTTTGGTTGATGGTTCGGCCTACATCTTCCGTGCCTACCACGCCTTGCCGCCATTGACCCGAAAGTCCGATGGCATGCCCGTTGGGGCGGTTGCAGGTTTCTGCAATATGCTATGGAAGTTATTGCAGGAAGCGCGCGATACTTCCGTTGGAGTTGTTCCGTCTCATTTCGCGGTCATTTTTGATTATTCGTCCAAGACTTTTCGCAATGAAATTTACCCCGAATACAAAGCAAACAGAGACGCGCCGCCGGAAGATCTTCGCCCGCAATTTGGCCTAATTCGCGAAGCTACGCGAGCCTTCAATGTTCCTTGCATAGAAACTGAGGGCTATGAGGCGGACGATCTGATTGCGACTTATGCCAAACAGGCCTCTGAGCTGGGTGCTGACGTCACGATCATCTCTTCTGACAAGGATCTCATGCAGCTCTTGGGCCCGCGAGTTTCCATGTATGACTCCATGAAAGACAAACAGATTGGTGTTCCAGAAGTCATCGAAAAATTCGGTGTGCCGCCGGAGCAGATGATTGATCTGCAAGCCCTATCCGGCGATTCAACAGATAATATACCTGGTGTTCCGGGGATCGGACCAAAGACTGCCGCCCAACTGCTCGGTGAATATGGAACTCTGGAAGTGTTGTTGGAACGCGCTGGCGAGATAAAGCAAAATAAGCGTCGCGAAAACCTGATTGAATTTGCCGATCTAGCGCGTATTTCAAAGAGACTGGTGACGCTGGTAACCGATATGCCCATCGAAGTACCTTTGGAAGATTTGACGCTGGAGCCAACCGATGGTCCCAAATTGATCGCCTATTTGAAAGCTATGGATTTCAATTCTCTAACTCGAAAAGTTGCTGCAGCTACCGATGCTGATGCGGCGATGATTGAAGCCGCAGAAATCACGTCTCAAATCTGGGAAGATATGCGCGGGCCTGATTCTGATGGTGTCCATGCCAATGACGCAGCCGGTGCAGAGACAAGTGAGGGTGTAATCCAGAGTACCGATGGTATCTGGACGCCGCAAGCACTCGCAACCCAAAGAGCCGGGCAGGCGGTTTCAAGTATATTTGACTCTGATAACTATGATTGCGTCAGCACGAAGGATGAACTGCAAAAATGGATCGACGCGATTTATGAATCAGGTGTCGTTGCGGTTGATACTGAGACAAATTCGCTTGATCCCATGCAGGCCGAACTGGTTGGCATTTCTCTTGCCACGGAAGCAGGAAAGGCTTGCTATATTCCGCTCAACCACAAAGAAGGCATGGGCGATCTGCTGGGCGGAGGTATTTCTCCGGATCAATTGAGCGAGAATGATGCCCTGGCTATTTTGAAACCAATGCTGGAAGACAAGTCTATCCTTAAGATTGGTCAGAACATGAAATATGACTGGTTGATTTTCAAAGAGCATGGTGTGGATGTCCATCCTTGCGACGATACCATGCTCCTGTCCTATGTGTTGGATGCTGGTCGCGGAAATCACGGCATGGATGATCTGTCCAAGCGCTGGCTTGGCCATGAATGCATTTCCTACAAATCGCTAACGGGCAGTGGCAAAGCCAAAATTACTTTCGATCAGGTGGAGATTGAAAAGGCCACGCGATATGCCGCTGAAGACGCGGATGTGACTTTCCGGCTCTGGCAGGTGTTGAAACCACGCCTTGCCGCTGAAGGTATGACAAAAGTCTATGAGCGTTTGGAGCGCCCGTTGATTGATGTGATAGCCCGCATGGAACAGCGCGGAATTTCCGTTGATCGGCAAATCCTTTCCCGCCTCTCCGGCGAATTGGGGCAGGCCGCTGCTTCCGTTGAGCATGAGATTTATGAAATGGCCGGGGAAAGTTTCAACATCGGTTCGCCGAAACAACTGGGTGAAATATTATTCGGAAAACTCGGACTTCCCGGAGCCTCGAAAACAAAAACCGGGCAATGGTCCACGTCCGCTCAAGTGCTTGAAGACCTGGCCGCCGAAGGACATGACCTGCCGCGCAAGATTGTCGGATGGCGCCAGCTGACCAAACTCAAATCAACCTATACCGATGCGCTGCCAGGCTATATCAATCCGCGCACTAAGCGGGTGCATACTTCTTATGCCATGGCATCGACTTCCACAGGTCGCTTGTCCTCGTCAGAGCCAAATTTGCAGAACATTCCGATCCGCACGGAAGAAGGCCGCAAGATACGAACAGCCTTTGTTGCCGATAAAGGCAACAAGCTCATTTCGGCGGACTATTCCCAAATCGAATTGCGCGTACTGGCTCATATCGCTGATATCCCGCAATTGCGCCAAGCCTTTGCCGATGGTTTGGACATCCATGCAATGACCGCATCAGAAATGTTCGATACCCCTGTAGAAGGCATGGACCCGATGGTTCGCCGCCGGGCAAAGGCAATCAATTTTGGCATCATATACGGCATTTCCGCTTTTGGTCTGGCTAACCAGTTGGGCATCGATCGCTCCGAAGCCAGTGACTATATCAAGAAATATTTTGAGCGCTTTCCCGGCATCAGGGATTACATGGAGGAGACCAAGAAATTCTGCCGTGAAAACGGATATGTGGAAACAGTCTTTGGTCGCCGGGTCCACTATCCTGAAATCAAATCCTCCAATCCGCAAATGCGGGCTTTCAATGAACGCGCGGCCATCAATGCGCCGATACAAGGCTCTGCTGCCGACATCATTCGCCGGGCAATGGTGCGGATGGATGAGGCGCTTTTTGCAGCAGGATCAAACGCCCGTATGCTTCTTCAAGTTCACGATGAATTGATCTTTGAAGTTGCTGAAAATGAGGTGGAGGCAACGCTTCCTTTGGTCAAGAAGGTCATGATTGATGCCCCCTTTCCCTCGCTCCATTTGAAAGTACCTTTGCAGGTTGATGCCCAAGCAGCTGATAATTGGGATGAGGCGCACTGAAATGGTAGACAAATGATAGAGTATTTTAGCGATATATCGATTCTTGGATTACCTTTTGCTGCGGTTTTATCCTTTGCAATTGCTTCGATATTGATTGAACTTACCCCTGGTCCGAATATGACTTATCTGGCGCTTGTCGCCGCAAGCCATGGCAGGCGTTTTGGTTTTGCCGCCGTTGTGGGCGTCGCTTTGGGGCTTTTGATTATCGGCCTTGCCGCTGGGCTTGGTGTAACGGCCATCGTTCAATCCTCGGACATTTTGTATGAAGCGCTTCGCTGGGCAGGTGTGCTCTATTTGCTCTATCTGGCCTTTGATGGATGGCGTGGGGAAAAGGCTGACGAAGAGGATGATCCAAACAAAAAGCTATCAATGTCCACCTATTTTCGTCGCGGACTGATTACCAATTTGCTTAATCCCAAGGCGGCGGGTTTTTACCTTACAGTGCTGCCGACCTTTCTTCCCCTGGATGTAAAACTTTCCCAATCCATCTTGTTGACAATGATCTATGTGGTTGCTGCAACGCTGATCCATTTGCTGATCGTGATACTGGCAGGTGCGCTTGAACCTTTGTTGAACGACCCTCGCCGTGAACAGATCGCCCGCCGGTTTTTATCTTTGCTACTAGCTGCTGTCGCCATCTGGTTTGCTTTCGAGACAGCGCGTTAAAAACTCTTTTCGAAAATCTTGCCAAATGAGATGACTCGGCGCATCATCCCGGCAAAAGGAGTGCGTCATGTTACCTGAAACCAATCCGGCACCTGGCTTTGCCAAACACCCTGACCATCAGGTAAAGGTGGAAAAGTTTATAGGTGAGATCATCATATCTGCCGATGGAACTGAAGTAGCCCGTTCAAAAGAAGCGTTGATCGTGACAGAAACCAACCACGCTCCTGTTCACTATTTTCCGATAGAAGATGTTGCCGAAAAATTTCTTCGTGATTCAAATCATGTAACAAGATGCCCCTTCAAAGGTAAGGCTCGCTACTGGAATCTCATGATTGGAAACCATGAGATTGACAATGCATTATGGGCTTATGAAATGCCATATGATGAGGTTTTGGAATTGGCTGGCCTTGTCGCTTTTTTTCCCAACAAGGTGCGCATTGACGTTCTGCCCCTGCTTGGTTGATTCCAGATTTTCAAACCCGTCTTTGAATTTGTTTTCGGATCAAAGATAGGTTGATCTTTCCAGCGGTGTAATCTCATTCAGGAATGCGGCAAGCTCAACCCGTTTCACCGCCGAAAAAATACGCTGCAGGTCTTTTCCGATCAGCTGTTTGATAAAGTCCGAATTTTCAAAATCGATAATGGCATCGTCCATGTCATCCGAAAGTTGTTCAAGTTTCCGGTCATAAGCATTGCCGATTATTTCTTTGGGTGGAAGCTTTTGATCTTCAAGTCCCTTGAGCATTCCGCCCAGAACCCCGGCCAATACGAAATAGGGGTTTGCATCAGCTCCGGCCAATCGATGCTCCAGTCTAACCGCGGCATCTTCCGACGCTGGAACACGCACAGCCACAGACCGGTTATTGCGACCCCATGCTATACGCGTAGGCGCATAGGAACCTGGTTGCAGGCGGCGGTATCCGTTAAAACCCGGAATGTAGAATAGTAACGTGTCTCTCATGGTTTCCAGCAAACCATTAGCTGCATGGCGCAACCGGACATCGCCTTCTTTGCCGGAAAATATGTTGGCGCCATCTTTGTTGAGAACACTTGCATGCACATGCATGCCATTGCCTGGCCACTCAAGAAAAGGTTTAGCCATAAAGGTTGCGCGCAGTCCATGCATATTGGCGCATTCGGAAATCAAGCGGCGAAGCAGAACCGCATCATCAGCTGCCGCAACGGCATCGCCGCGGTGTTTGAGGTTTACTTCAAACTGGCCGGGAGCAGCTTCTTTGATAATGGTATCAATCGGTAGGTCTTGCTCAATCGCCGCTGCTCTGATTTCCGCAAACAGGTCCGATTGTCCCGTCAATTCGGACAGTGAATACATGTTTTGCGGCTCTGGACCGCCCGTATCACTATCGCGGGCAATTTTGCCTGTCCGTTTGAATGCAGCTGGATCAACGAGGTAGAATTCCAACTCGAATGCGACGACAGGACGAAGTCCTTTCTTTTCAAAACGCTTCAACAGTGCCTTGAGGGCGTTTCTTGGATCGGCTTTGAAAGGTTTGCCTTTTTCGTCATGCATGGTCATCAAAACCTGAGCCGTAGGGCGTTTGGCCCAGGGCGCCCGGCTGATGCGGCCGTCAATTGCATAGCAAAACCCATCCAGATCACCGGTATCAATATGCAAACCGGTTTCTTCAACCTCACGGCCCCATATATCAAGTCCAAACAGAGACATTGGCAAATTGATACCAGGACTATTGATTTTTTTGATCGCTTCCGCCGGAGCCCATTTTCCGCGCATAACGCCATTGATGTCACTGATCAAAAGGTCAACGGATTCAATATCAGGATTTTCCTCCAGGAAAGTTTTGCCCACCGTTTCACGATATTTCAGTTTTTGGGAGCGCGTCATCTTGGTGATATCTGGCTTTTTTTGGTCGGTGGACGAATTAGACAATTTACTTCTCACTTTTTGCAGGCACTATTTTTGAATTATTAAGTTCTCTTGCGGACACCTTGAAAATATGATTGTCCTGAAGCAGCAATAACAGCTTTGAATAGTTAAGCCTAAGGAAATTACCTATGAATAGAAATCTGTCAACGGCCGATCTCCAGACAAAAGATACCGCCTATCATTTGCATCCGTTTTCCAATCACAGCACACTGAAGGCTGAGGACCGGCGCATCATTGTGCGCGGAGACGGCGTTTGGCTTTGGGATTCGGAAGGCAATCGGATACTGGATGGCATGGCAGGTTTGTGGTGTGTCAATGTCGGCCATGGTCGCCAGGAAATTGTTGAAGCTGTGCGTGCTCAGATGAGCGAATTATCTTATTACAACACTTTTTTCAAAACCACCCACGAGCCGGTTATCGAACTTTCTGAAATGCTTGCAGAGATCACGCCAGACCAGTTCAAAATGGCATTTTTCGGAACTTCGGGTTCTGATGGCAATGATACGATTTTCCGCATGATCCGCACTTATTGGGCCGCTTTGGGCAAACCTGAAAAGAGTATTATTATCTCCCGCCACAACGCTTATCACGGATCCTCGGTGGTTGGCGCGGCCCTTGGCGGGATGAGCGGAATGCACGAGCAGGGTGGAACATTACCTGGCATTGAACATATTGCCCAACCTTATTGGCTCGCTGATACCCAGGGAATGTCCGCTAAAGAGTTTGGTCTTTATGCAGCGCGAGAGCTGGAGCGAAAAATCGATCTTATTGGCGAAGAAAATATCGCAGCCTTCATCGCTGAACCCATTCAGGGTGCAGGTGGTGTGATTATACCTCCCGACAGCTATTGGCCGGAAGTGAAGCGTATATTGGATGAGCGGGACATCTTGTTTGTCTCAGATGAGGTCATTTGTGGATTTGGCAGAACAGGAAACTGGTTCGGCTGTGAAACATTCGACACTAAGCCGGATTTAATGACGACTGCAAAAGGCTTGTCATCAGGATATTTGCCGATCGGTGCTGTGATGGTGTCTGACAAAGTAGCCGATGCCTTCAAAGGCCCGGTGGGTGAGTTTAATCATGGCTATACCTATTCAGGTCATCCGGCATCCTGTGCTGCAGCTGTCGCCAATTTGAAAATCATCAAACGTGAAAATTTGGTAGAGCGGGTCGCCAGCGATATCGGCCCTTACCTTCAAGCCAAATGGAGAAAGCTTGCCGATCATCCTTTGGTTGGAGAAGCCGTAATGACTGGATTGATGGGCGCGGTTGAAATGGTACCTGACAAGGAAAATCCGTCAAAACGTTTTGCTGATGAAGGAACTGTTGGAATGATCGCGCGGGATTTTTCAATCTCCAACGGCCTGATCATGCGGGCGGTGCGGGACCGTCTGGTTCTTTCGCCTCCTTTGACCATTTCTCACGACGAGGCCGATCAATTGATTGAAATGGCCACCAAAACACTTGATGATACCCATAAGGTACTGCTGGAAAAGGGTTTGATGTAACTGGGTTTCTGCTGGTTGGAAACGGTCCTCAACGAACTTCGTTGTGCCCGTTTTCATGGCCGTGTTTTGGTTGCTGATGATATCAGCCGATGTCTATGCTAACGATCCGCGCGCGATTAAGATAGCTGCGGCGGCATATAGCCTGAATGAGCTGAGGGATAATTGGTTGAAACTCACCGATCTTATAAATCGCGTTCCGGAAGTCGCTCTTGGATATCCAGATCGTACTAGGCCTGAAGATGAAGTGGCAGCGAGTGAGTTATAGAAACGCACGCTAACAAAACTTTACAATGATAGACTGGCATGGCTAGACAATGCTCACTGAGCGTTGGATGAAGCTGTAGCTGCGGCTTATGGTTGGAGCGACGACTGGTATGCTGTTGCTTTAAATGAAGTTGAAATTTTATCGAGATTGTTCAAACTGAATCAGGAACGGGCTAAAGCAGAGTCAAAGAATTGAAGCAGGCACAGCAAAGGCGCACTAAATTTCACAGCGTCAAAACAATCTGCAAAAACACCTTCCTGGCGATTGATGCGCCAGCAAGTTTGGTCTAAACGAACTTGAGTACATTTCAGCTTCAACAGCTGATTTCAGCACCCGTAGCTCAGCTGGATAGAGTGCTGCCCTCCGAAGGCAGAGGTCGCGCGTTCGAATCGCGCCGGGTGCACCAAATATCTTATTAAAATCAATAAATTAGAATAACACCAACTTTTCTAGCACTTATGTCTGGTGATCGCGGAAGCAATACGGAAGCAGAAAAAATCCAAACAAATCCATTCTGGTAAAAACTTTCTGTTGACATATATTCGTTGATGTAAGATTATCTTACCAATTGTAAGAAGGAGATTCGATTTGAAATCCAACGATATCGAAAAAGCCTTGGTTGAGGTGATCACTGAAATCCAAGCAGCCAGCGGTCTGTAATGCCCAGAGCTGACTAGTTC